>NZ_AUTL01000108.1:0-42975 GCF_000498015.1 Pseudoalteromonas sp. TAE79 | reverse complement strand
TAATGCCAGTCAGTTAAGCTGACTGGCATCTTTCTTTTTATGGGGATACTTAGATGGTTTTGGCTTAACCCATCGGGGATATCTTCTATCTTCTCGTCTAGCTGGAAGCTTAAATAAGACCAGTGTATCGAGTAAGTGCTGCCAGTGTATTGGAATGTTCCCTGGGCTCATTATAGATACTGACGAGAAATACTGAATGACAGCCATCGAACTGCTAGAGAAACTAAGCTGGTTAGGCCATATCCCTGTGACTGTCGCCGCCATCGTCATTATTCTTCGTATTAAATTATAGGCGAGTAACACGGCCCATAGCTCCTGACGCACCATGTCTGGACGCTTACTTCTTAAATGGTATGCGCTATCAAGCATGGTTTGTTTGATTTCTCTAAACCCAAGTTCTATCTCCCAACGATGACAATATAATTCAACAATTTCATTACCTGGATAACGCAATCTATCCGTCATCGAGGTTAATATACGGTAGCTTTTGCCCTTTATTGTTTTGCTGATTAATCTCGCTTTAATCGTTTCAGGAACATCGGGAAAGTTTTTTTGTGCATGCTTTGTTGTTTTCAATTCAATGATATGGTCATTTTTACCCGCGCTGGAGATGATTTCATACTGTAAGTCGGGCCTTGCTGGTATCAACCAGTGCCTCATCTCCCCAGTTTGGTGCCAACGGTTTAACAGGCCTAAAGAATAATATCCTTTATCAAACATAGTCAGTGAATTATCTGGTGTACGTTCAATTAAACGCTCAGCTAATTTCATCTCGTTGGTTTTATAGTTATCAAACTCGCTACTGAGAAGTTGATGGCTGGTCAATTCCATATGACAGACCATGCGTATTTGAGGAAAGGCTGTATCACCGTATTGGTTGCTACCTGAAGAGAAGGCTTTACGATTATCAGGCGTGTCGGCTGTTCGCCACACAACACCGTCAACAGCTAATAGGTTCAAACCATTCCATGTTTCGAATGACTGTTGCTTATACATTGATTGAGCAGATTTATTGAAAACGTGTTTAACGGAATCATCACCTAACCTTTGTCTCGCCTGTACCATCGCACTTGGAGCAACGAGTGGGTTCTTGCCAGGTAACATGATATCTAGCTTATTAGCGATATTCCAAACTGATTCTTTTCGAAACAATGCCATGCCAATAACTGACCACAAAACGGCTTCAAGCGGTAATCTTCGCTTACGAACGGTTGCAATCCCTGCTTGTTGAAAACCTTGTTCAATGATTTCAGGGTCAAGAATTTCTGATAATTTTTCAAAGGTATGGTATCGGCTGCTTTCTTCAAGTGTTGCTTGCAGTGCTTGTTCTATATTCACAAAAAATCCGTAGTTAGTTTCCTAACTACGGATTTTGCATGATCGTTTGGATCGGTCAACCGGTCATTTTCTTAACTGATCGGCATTAAGCTTTAGGCTCCTTTTTTTGTGCTCTAGAGTAGTTAATAAAATAACCCAGCGGTTTTTACATCAGGCAGTTAAGGTTTAGGCGCTTCAATTACCCAAGGCTGCGAAAACCAAAAGTAATCACCAGGGCTTGAAATAGAAGGGGCTGTGCAATTAAAACGAGAACGCCCTTTATTAAGGATCTTTGGTGAGATGATTTCGACAGTATTTTTAGTTATCCATTTTAAATCTGCTTGGCCTACGCTTGATACATAACAGGCAAATTGGCTCTTATGAAAATCACCCATCTTAAATTCTATTGTAAGCGTGGGAGGATTTTGCTGTGTAACGCTATCTTGATAAGTTAAATTGGTAATATTAAACGCGCGTGAGTTAAGCTTAGTAATAAGGGTTTCTAGTTTACTGTAAAAGCCTGATGCAGGAAAACGCGGTAAGCGGCTAAAATTAGAATCTTTATTTACAGCGCCTGAGTGCTGGCCAATACCTACAAAACCAAGCTCTGTCACGAGTGCTTGCAGCTCGTTATTAAACTCACCATACGGGTATGCTAAGTATTTATAATCGTGGCCTATTTCTTCTTTTATGCGCTTTTGAGAGTTAAGAATATCTTGCTTAATACGTGATTGCCATTGTGCATCGGTTTCGTTTTCAAGCTTAAGGTGTAAGTAATCATGTTGCCCGCTATGATTGGCTATTAATGCTCCTTTTTTAGATAACTCTTTAAGCTTATCCCACCCCATTACGTAACTCATGCCTTCGTCTATTAATTTAGGATTTACGAAGATAGTGTACGGGTAGCCAAACTTTTCTAAAATAGGCGCGGCTTGTTCATAGTTATTGTTATAACCATCATCAAAGGTGATGGCGAGTGTTTTATCAGGTAAAGTTTCACCTTGTTGAAGCGCGCTAATCAACTCATTAAGAGGAATAACGTTAAAGTTGTGCTCTTTTAAATAGCTTAAATGCTCCGTAAATGTATTTGCGCTAACGCTCGTTACTGCGGGTAGGGTTTCACTAACATGATGATACTGTAAAATAACGGCTGCTTGAGCCCGTACAGATACACCAATGAGGATAAATAATACTAAATGAAACAATTTCTTATACATAATAAGGCACACCATAAAAGCTTGTTGTTGTTAGCGGGTCCGATGATACTATCAAATATCACAGTGCCGTTGTTAGGAATTGTTGATACCGCTGTAATTGGGCACTTAGGAAGCGCTCATTACTTAGCGGGTATTGCCCTTGGCTCTGCAGTTATATCTATTTTATTTTGGCTTGCTGGCTTTTTAAGAATGAGTACCACGGGGCTCGTGGCACAAGCATACGGAAAAAACGATTTAACCCAACTTGCCGCTTTACTTAAACGCAGCCTATTGCTTGCAAGCGCAGTGGCTGTGCTATTAATTGTGTTATCCCCATTAATAAAGCACGCTATAGCTTACCTCTCCGCAGCCAATGGCGACGTACTTGCCCAAGCTTATCAGTATTTTAGCATTCGTATTTTTAGTGCTCCAGCAGCATTGTGTAATTTAGTGTTACTGGGTTGGATGCTTGGTGTACATTATGGTCGAGGCCCATTTTATTTATTACTCGTCACTAATATCGTTAATATAGTACTCGATATTTATTTTGTTGTTTATTTAGATTGGGCAGTTGCAGGCGCTGCATGGGCGTCACTTATTGCTGACTATACAGCACTAGTATTTGCACTGTTTTTAGTGGCTAAACTAGCTAAAAAACAAGACATTGATCTAAATGTACCGAACTGGTTGAGTATTAGCAAAATGGCTGAATTATTGAGTTTGAATAGAGATATATTTATTCGCTCTTTAATACTGCAATTATGCTTTAGTTTTATGACATTTTACGCGGCGCGTATAGGCGAAACCACATTAGCTGCTAATGCTGTCTTACTTAACTTTTTAATGTTGGTGAGCTTTGCTCTTGATGGCGTTGCTTACGCCTCTGAGGCAAAAGTAGGGCAAGCTAAAGGCCAAGGAAGTGTTAAGAATATAGAGCTGTGGGTTAAAATAAGCGTATTTTGGGGTATGCTTTTTGGTGTGTTATATAGCCTATTTTTTGCATTATTTGGCAACACCATAATCAAGCTTTTAACCAATGTGCCAGAGGTTATTCAAGAGGCAACGCATTATTTACCATGGATAATAGTATTACCAATTTTGGCCATGAGCTGCTTTTTGTTTGATGGTGTTTTTGTAGGGCTTACGCGAGCAAAGAACATGCGTAACAGTATGATACTTTCAGCTGGAGTTGGCTTTTTTGGTGTGTTTTGGGTGTTTATAGACTTGCAAAATAACGGGTTATGGCTGGCTATGAGCTGTTTTATGTTAATGCGCGGGGTTACATTAATAATTAAATATCACCTCTTAAAAATAAATAATCAGCTATTAGATTAAATAAATGGTTTATTTCCAGAGATCGGGGTCGTGGTGTTTAGGGCCCATATCTTTTAGAACTTGTGAAAAACGATTAGCAAAAATACCGCAGTAGCCCCAACCGGCAAAAAATAATGCGGGGAGTAAAATTATAACGCCAATTATTTGTAAGCTGTAGTGGGTGTAATACCCAATAGATATGAATATCACGGCTAGCACAAACAGTGCTAAGCCGCGAAAAAAGCGCTTTAAGCTCAGCTTAGGATTGCTCCCTAAGCGATAGATAAGCTGCTTTAGCATTTACAAGGCCTAATAGTAAGAGTGATCGCCCGCTTCGTGTTCTGTTATATCAGCAACACCGGTGATTTCTTCAAACTTAGCTATCATTTCTTTTTCAATGCCTTCTTTTAGTGTTACATCGATCATAGAACAACCGTTACAACCACCACCAAACTGAAGTATAGCTATACCTGCAGCTGTAATCTCAACAAGGCTTACTTGACCACCGTGGTTAGCAAGTTGTGGATTTACTTCGGTTTCTAGCATGTGCTGTACACGTTCGTTTAACGATGCATCGTCACCTATTTTACGCGCCTTTGCATTTGGTGCTTTTAGCGTTAACTGAGTACCCATTTTGTCGGTAACAAAATCGATTTCAGCTTCTTCTAAAAATGGCGCACTTTCTGCATCTACAACGGCATCAAAACCGTTAAAGTTTAGGCGAATATCGCTCGCTTCTACAGCGTCTTCTGGACAATAAGACACACCACATTCCGCTTGTGATGAACCAGGGTTTACAACAAACACACGAATATTGGTTTGTTGTGATTGATCTGCTAATAGTTTAGCAAAATGCGCTTGCGCTGTTTCGGAAATAGAAATCATAAAACCATCTATACTTGACTAAATTACTCGGATACTGCGTATCATACTCCGCTCATCGTGTTGCGGCTAGTGTTGAGCGTAAAAAGTTGGCATCTATTTTAAGCAATGGTAGCGTGCAAACAACGAACATTTTTTGAGTGATTTATATGCGTTTGGTATTAACATTAATGGTGGTGTTGCTTAGCTTTTCAAGTGTAGCTAAGCCACTTTCGTATTATTTTGAACAAGATGTAAAATTTGACCCTTCAATTCCTACTCCTGAGCAAGTACTCGGTTACGAAGTAGGAGAGTGGCACGTGAGACATGATCAGCTCGTACGTTATATGGAAATACTTGCTGATAAAAGCGACCGTATAAATTTTGAAGTGATTGGCCACACACATGAACAACGCCCCTTGTCATGCTAACAATTACAGCAGCTGATAAGTTATCAAGCATAGAGCAGACACGCCAAGCTCACTTAGCACGCTTAAGTAACGATGGATCAGATGCTAATTCTACAAAACAGCCTGCCGTTGTATGGATGGGATACAGTGTGCATGGTAATGAGTCATCAGGTAGTAACTCATCTTTGCTGGTGGCGTATTACTTAGCTGCTGCACAAGGCGCTGAAATAGATGAGTTATTAAATAACACGGTTATTTTACTCGACCCTTCGCTTAATCCTGACGGACTTGCTCGTTTTGCTAATTGGGCCAACAGTAACCGAGGTATGAACTTATCAAGCGACCCTAAAACTCGTGAACATGTTGAAAACTGGCCAAGCAGTCGTACCAATCATTACTGGTTTGATTTAAATCTTGACTGGTTATTACTACAACATCCTGAATCGCGCGCGCGTATTGCTAAATTTCATCAGTGGAAACCAAATGTCTTAACCGATTTTCATGAAATGGGACCAAACAGCAGTTACTTTTTTCAGCCAGGTATTCCTAGTCGTAAGCATCCTATAACACCGGATGAAAATGTAACGTTAACTAAAGCGATTGCTAACTATCACGCAAAAACGTTAGATGAAAACAACGCACTGTACTTTACTGAAGAAAGCTTTGACGACTTCTATTACGGTAAAGGTTCAACCTATCCCGATGTAAATGGCGGCATAGGCATTTTATTTGAGCAAGCAAGTTCTCGCGGGCATATCCAAGACACCATAAATGGACCTTTGAGCTTTCCTTTCACTATTAAAAATCAACTATTAACGAGTTTATCTACCTTTAAAGCCGCTGTTGATAACCGCCAAGCATTACTTGATTACCAAGCTAAGTTTTATAATCAAGCTACTGATTTAGCCAGTGATGAAAGCTTTGAAGGTTATGTAATTGAGGGCGCGGATGACAACACTCGTATTAAAGATTTTTTAGGGTTGTTAAAACAGCATCAAATAGATGCTTTTTCGCTTACTAAATCACTCAAGGCAAATGGCAATAACTATACAACCAATAGCTACTTTGTGCCCTTAGCCCAGCCACAGTACCGCCTAATAAAAGCTATTTTTAGCGAGCAAAAAAACTTTGCTGATAACACCTTTTATGATGTATCTGGCTGGACTTTAGCGCATGCGTTCAACTTACCTTTTGCAAAAGTAAAAAGCAGTTGGGGTTTAGAGGTTGCAAGTACACCGTGGCAAAAAGCGGTAAAACCTTCTTTTGCTTCACTTGAGCAAGGCTATGCGTTTGGCTTTTCGTGGGATGATTACCTAGCACCTAAAATGCTAAACAGACTGTTAAAGCAAGGTATTAAAGCGCGTGTAGCGCTAAGCCCATTAACAGCCAAATCAAACTCAAGTGAAGTAAGCTTTGATGCTGGTAGTATTATTGTGCCAGCAGGCTTACAAACGAATAATGATTGGGTTGGAATATTAAATAAAGCACAAAACGAGTTTGGAATTGCAATCAAGCCTATTAACTCAGGTCTTACAAGCAAAGGAGCCGATTTAGGGTCTCGTACAATGNGAGCCGAAAGTATTATTGGTAGGTGGTAAAGGCGTAAGCCAGTACGAAGCTGGGGAAGTATGGTATTACCTCGATCGCTTTGTAGGTGTTGCGCCAACAATTGTTGAAATGGAGCGTTTAAACTCTATTGAACTCAGTAATTACAGCCATATAGTACTTGCTCATGGTAACTACAACAGCTTATCTGATACCGACAAAGTGGCTATAAAAAGCTGGGTAAGAAAAGGCGGCGTTATTTGGGGTCACAAAGGCGGCGCTAAATTTTTAGCTGATCAGCAATTACTCAAAGCAAGCTATCTATCAAGACAAGATGTAGCGAGTGCATTTAAAACGACAGGTTTAAGTTATGGCGATAAGGACCATTTAGCAGGACGTCAACGCATTGCAGGAGCTATTTTTAATACTAATGTAGATTTAACTCACCCACTTACATTTTCACTTAAACGCAATACATTGCCCGTATTCAAAAACAGTACTTGGTTGCTAGAAGCTTCCGATGCACCGTTTGTAAATGTACTTACCTATACTAAAAAGCCATTGTTAGCGGGTTTTACCGATGCTGTTAATGTTGAGCAAGTTGCTGGTGGTGCTGGCTTAATTGCGCACTCATATGGACGAGGTACAGTAATAGGCATGACCGACGATCCTGTATTTAGGGGTTACTGGTATGGGACTAGTCGACTACTAAGCAATGCGTTATTTTTTGGTCATACGTTTCGTGCAAATGGCGAATAATACCAATTAGCTTAATTAAGTAATCTATTTTGAGGATGGAAAAACGTGTTGATAGCTAGGCAAAAAATTCGCTAATTAGTTGTTCTCGGCAATTGCTCCTGGATTGCTCTACCTTCTGCATCCATGCAGTCGTAAATGAGAATTTTTTAACACAGGTAGCGACACGTTTAGCCCCGCAAAATGATTAAGTATTATTGCGGATTGGTTTAATACTTTTTAATAATTAAATAGGCGTTAAGCAAGTTGTAAAAGCCCACACTTGTTTAGCGCCTGCTTGTTTTAGTGCACTAGTAGCTGCGTTTAATGTTGCCCCTGTCGTCATCACATCATCAACAATAGCGACTGTTTTACCTGCCATGTCTTGTGTACAAATAAAGGCATTTTTTAAGTTTCTTATACGCTTTGCTTTGGATAGCTCCGACTGAGCTTGTGTTTTTTTATCGCGAATAAGAACATTACTTAGTGGGGCGTAATTAGCTAAACAGGGTTGCCATACTTGGCTTACCTGATTAAATCCGCGAGTAATAAAGCGGCTTTTATGAAGAGGTAAAATAATAAAGGTATCTGGCAAGTTAGGGCTTTGCTCAAAAAACTGCGTTAACTGTTTTTGTATAATTTGCTGCAATGCCTTTTTATAATGAATTTGATTATTAAATTTTAGCCTTTTAAGCCAATGCTCAAAGGGAGGTTGATAAAAAGCGCATGCAAATAATTTATCAAACTCGCAATTAGGAAACATCTCAATAATATCAGGTCGATGCAATAAACTCGTATGCTTACTAAAATCAAACAATGGTAAATCTTCAAGGCAATAATCACATAGCCCTAAAGAGGTCGTAATCGAGTTTTGACACTGCACGCAATAAGAGGGAAATAACCAATTTAAAACGGCTTGTTTCACAGACTCGCTCCTTGCATTGCAATCGCCTTTCTAAACGTTATGATGAGCCTAAGTTTGGTAAAGTTTAGGCAAATATGCAAAATGAGTTAGTGTTATTACATGGTTGGGGAATGAATCAGGGCGTATGGCAGTTAGTACAGCCAGAACTTGAGTTTTTATATTCAGGAAATGTACGTAGCCTTGACCTACCTGGGTTTGGTAATAGCGATGTGTGCCCAAGCCCTTATACTTTGCATGATGCAGCAGAAATTTTAAGTAAGCAATTAAAGCCGAAGAGCATTTTAATGGGATGGTCGTTAGGTGGATTATTTGCACTTTATATTGCTAAGCATTGGCCTGAAAAAGTATCTAAAGTTATTTTAATAGCATCGACTCCTTTTTTTGCTGAGGCAGATAACTGGCCTGGAATAAAAGCGAATGTATTGGCGCAGTTTAAAGAGCAGTTAGTTAATCATCGAGAAAAAATAATAGAGCGCTTTTTAGCTATTCAAGCAATGGGTAGCGAGTCGGCGCGTGATGATATAAAGCAACTTAAACAATTGCTAAATCAGTACAGCGCACCCCAAAGCGATGCCCTGAGTGCTGGTTTAGATATTTTACAAAACGACGATTTACGTGACTTATTTGCTCATTGCCTAGTCCCTATTAGAGGAGTATTCGGCCGCCTTGATGCTTTAGTACCTTATAAAGCTATTAGCAAAATGTCAGCACTAAATACTGAGTTTGAATATGAAGTACTAGATAAAGCGTCCCATGCACCATTTATTTCTCATAAAAGTGAGTTTTTATCTGTCGTTAAATCAATGCTTTAAAATAGAGCTAAGAATAGCGCTGTTTAAAGCTTTATTTTGAGCAGAACCTGAGCGATAATTAAACAATGTTTATTTGGTGGAGGTTTTAATATGCCAATCGGATCAGTATTTAATAGTGGTATAGAAGGGTTTAACCGAGCTAGCCAAGGTATTGAAAAAGCCAGTGCTGAGATTAACCGTGCCAGTATAGAACAACAAGATGACGCGCAATTAGCGCAGCAACGTCAGCTTACGGCAGCACGCCCTGAAGAAGCGATTACTGCACCAGTAGCACAACCAGCTCGTGTTGATGAAGCGCTTGTTAACTTAAAAGTTGAAGAGTTTAATGCCAAGGCAAATACGCAATCAATTCAAACGGCCGATGATTTACTTGGCACGTTAATCGATATTAAAGTTTAGTATTATGAATATTGTCACGCCATTTCCGTCTATTAATATAAACACCGCAAATGTTTATACGGAAACCGCACGGCGTGACAACCAACTACGCGAAGTTATTCCGGCTCCCGCATCTAGTAGCGCAAGCAACACAGAAACCAAAGCGCAAAGTGATGCTGAAAAAGCAAAATTGCCAGGTAGTAGCGATGGTGCGACGTATAGCGCAACGGGAAAAATAGCAGGCGAAAAGTCAGTTCAGCAGCGCGATGGAAACTCAGAAAACCCTGAGGGCACTGAGCAAGAAAGTGAAGCAATTGAGAAAAAAGAATCTGAGCAAGAAGAGCTGCAATTAGAACAAGAACAACAACAAATTACAGAACTAAAAGCACGGGATACTGAAGTACGAATACACGAACAAGCACACGCTTCTGTAGGCGGGCAATATGCTGGCTCGCCAAGTTATGAGTATCAACGTGGCCCAGATGGTACTAACTACGCAGTTGGCGGAGAAGTACAAATAGATGTATCAGAAATTCCGGGTGACCCGCAAGCGACTATAGACAAAATGCAAACGGTACGCGCTGCCGCATTAGCGCCTGCAGAGCCTTCGGGAGCTGATCGCTCTATTGATGCAGATGCTACGCAAAAGCTAGCAGCGGCTCAAGCTGAGCTTGCACAACCTGAAAAAGAAGACGACGAAGGCGCAAAAAGTAAACTTGAAGCGTCATTCTCTAGCGATGAAAGCAGCGATACAAAAACAGCTAAAAGTGACGAGCAAACACGTGATGCCGATGTTGAAGCACGGGCGGGGCGTATTGCTAACTTTTATCAAATGGCTACATCGCCAGCGAGCCAAAGTAGTTTTTCAGCGTTAAGTTAATAATTTAGCAAAACATAACCACAAAAAAACCGCTTACGCGGTTTTTTTCGTTTTAGCTTAGCTGTACAAGTATTATTTTTTCACTTTAGCATTAGCGAACGCATCGGCAAATGCATTACCCATTAACGCATTACCGTTGTCACGTTTAGGCTTTGCAGCGCGAGGTTGCGAATTATTAGCACGTGCTTGTGGTTTTTGCGTAGCTGGCGCTGCTGACTTATTACTTGTGTCAATGTCGTCATCTAAGCGCATAGTAAAGCTTATACGTTTACGTGCAGCGTCTACTTCAACAACTTTAACCTTTACAATATCACCAGCTTTAACAACTTCACGCGGATCTGATATAAATTTATTCGTGATTGCTGAAATATGCACTAGACCATCTTGGTGAACACCTACATCAACAAACGCACCAAAATTAGCAACGTTTGAAACCACGCCTTCTAAAATCATACCTGGTTTTAGGTCACTAATTTTTTCAACACCGGCTTTAAACTCAGCTGTTTTAAATTCAGGGCGAGGATCTCGACCTGGTTTATCAAGCTCAGTAATAATGTCGGTAACGGTTGGTAAGCCAAATTTTTCGTCAGTGTAATCGTTAGCAGCAAGTTTAGTTAAAAAGTCGCTGTTACCAATTAGATTACTGACATCGACGCTATTGCGTTCACAAATACGTTTAACAACAGGATAAGCTTCAGGGTGAACTGATGAGTTATCTAGAGGATCGCTACCATTGTTAATACGTAAAAAACCAGCCGCTTGTTCAAATGCTTTTGGCCCTAAACGCTCAACCTTTTTAAGCTCACTACGTTTAGTAAATGTGCCGTTAGCATCGCGATAATTAACGATATTTTGCGCTAATGTTTTGTTTAAACCAGATACGCGTGTAAGTAGCGGTACCGATGCCATGTTTAAATCTACGCCTACTGAGTTTACACAGTCTTCAACTACTGAAATAAGGCTTTGGCCTAATTGGCTTTGCGATACATCGTGTTGGTATTGGCCAACGCCAATTGATTTTGGCTCAATTTTAACAAGTTCAGCAAGAGGATCTTGAAGGCGGCGCGCAATAGAGACAGCCCCTCGTATAGAAACATCTAAATCTGGGAATTCATTAGCTGCAAATTCAGAAGCTGAGTAAACCGATGCACCCGCTTCGCTAACCATAATTTTACTAAGCTTAAGTTCGCTGTTTGCTTTCATAAGCTCAGCAACCAACTTATCTGATTCGCGTGATGCAGTACCGTTACCAATCGCAATTAGCTCAACTTTATGCTGACGACAAAGTTGCTCTAACGTACGCACTGATTTATCCCAATGATTTTGTGGTGCATGAGGGAAAATAGTTTGTGTAGCTAGTAATTTACCTGTGCTATCAACAACGGCAATCTTACAGCCAGTACGAAGGCCTGGATCAAGACCTAAAGTAGTACGGGGGCCTGCAGGTGCTGCCATTAATAAATCTTTTAAGTTTTTAGCAAATACGTCGATTGCACCAGCTTCTGCTTTTTCGCGCATTGCTGCAAAAAATTCATTCTCTAGGTGTAATCCTAACTTAATTTTCCACGCCCATTGCACAACGTTTAATAACCAAGGACTTGCCGCTTTATATTTAATATCTAAACGGTAATGGTCAGCAATCATGTTGGCACATAGTTGCGCTGAATTTTCAGCGCTAGGCTCTGGATTAACATTTAACTGAAGTACACCTTCATTTCGGGCTCTAAGCATAGCAAGCGCGCGGTGAGAAGGTACTTTTTTGAGAAGTTCTTGATGCTCAAAGTAGTCACGGTATTTTGCACCCGCTTGCTCTTGGCCTTTAATTACAGTGCTTTCAATTGCGCCGTTTTGGCTTATGTGACTTCTAAATTTAGCAAGTAATTTTGCGTCTTCAGCAAAGCGCTCCATCAAGATAAATTTAGCGCCTTCGAGTACAGCTTTTGTATCTGCAAAGCCTTTTTCAGCATTTACAAACTGCTCTGCTTGTTGCTCTGGGTCAAGGTTAGCATCTTTAAATAGTGCATCTGCAAGTGGCTCTAAACCAGCTTCAATTGCTATTTGGCCTTTAGTACGGCGCTTAGCTTTATAAGGTAGGTATAAATCTTCAAGTTCAGTTTTACTTTGTGCATTGGTTATATCGGCACTTAGCTCTGGCGTTAATTTATTTTGCGATTCGATGGTCGATAAAATAAAACTACGGCGCTCTTCTAGTTCACGTAAATACGATAAACGCTGCTCTAAAAGGCGTAATTGGGTGTCGTCTAGGCCGCCGGTAACTTCTTTTCTGTAGCGGGCAATAAAAGGAACAGTTGCGCCTTCATCAAGTAATTTTGTAGCTGCAACAACCTGTTGCTGCTGTGCGTTTAACTCACCGGCTAAACGTGCAGAGATATCGCTCATGCAAAAACCTTTTTATACAATAAAATAAGACCAGAAGCGTGTTACTGGCGCCGTTAATTGCTTGAATAATATCACAGGAGGTAGTAATAAAAAGCTCTTAAAGCAAGCTATTTCACTTGCTTTAAGATGGTTGGGAGGGGAGTAAATCAATTCAACTAAAAGAGCGCCCTAGTGAGGATGCTCAATGTTTTCTAATACTTCACTGAAAGAGTGAGCAATAGGGCTAATATGTAGTGGAATATGTAATGTTTTAGCTATTTGGCGAGCTGAAATTAAACCACAAATTTCGCTACTTGCTGTTGTTACTAATAAAAACATTACACCTTGATGCTCCATTGTTTGCAGCGCATCACCAATACATGCATAGCTTAAACTTTGCATGCTTACACCTGTAAGTCGGCTAATTGGCGTCATAATATCGCGCAAGCTTACTTCACTTCGTGGGGTATTTAAACGCTCTGCAATAATAGTAATTTTAGAGCTTTGTAAATCGGCGCTAGAAACAAGACCAATCAATTTTTGGTTCTCGTCGGTTACTAAAACAAAATCAGATTGTTGTGCACTAACTTGTTTAAGTGCATCTGTAATCGTTGTTGTATGCTCTGCACGAATGGGCGTTTTTTGAGTAAAGTTATTTACCATTTTTAGTGCTGGAGATGATAAATCAATCAATGGTTGGTCATCTGCAAATGTGCTTGCAATAACGCCGTGAGAAACATTTTGAGTACGTAATTCTTTAAAGTTAGACATAGTAGTCACCTTAGTAGTTATAAAATTTAATTAAGTTGTAAAATAATGAATTAAATTAAATAGCTAGGTGGTCCGCGTTGGTACGCAGTGCTAAAAGGTCTGTTTAGGTTGGTGCTCTTATAAAAAGAATCTACGACATTAGGAAGTGGTTGAGGCGACCTAAAGGTAATAGTATTAACGTGAGAGTCTACGTCAAAATCGAGGTTTGCTTGGTCAGGAATGTCACAAGCAATAAAGTGATTAGATAGTTTAGCGTTATCAAGGTTTACTTCAGTGTTACTGGCATGCAGCGTCAAACTTACACTCATTAAAAGTGCAAACAATACGGCATTATTTAATATGCGCTGTACTATGTTTGACATAACCACGACCTTAATTAACTGCTTTCAAATTAAACAAATCAACTTGAATAATTCAGTTATAGCTTATTGGTTTAATTTACACAATCAAAAGTTAACATGATCTGAATCAAAACTTTTTATTTCTTTTTTTGGTAATCGATACTGTTTACATACCACTGTTTTTTACCCTGAGGAGTAGGTACTTCAAAATCGTCATCTACTTGTTTTTTAATCAGCGCCCGCGCCATAGGTGAGTCTATCGATATGTAATCTTTTCGGTCGTAAATTTCATCAGGTCCGACAATTCTGAA
Source organism: Pseudoalteromonas sp. TAE79 (assembly GCF_000498015.1). NCBI lineage: Bacteria > Pseudomonadati > Pseudomonadota > Gammaproteobacteria > Alteromonadales > Pseudoalteromonadaceae > Pseudoalteromonas > Pseudoalteromonas sp. TAE79. The sequence goes on along the minus strand of NZ_AUTL01000108.1, from coordinate 28,800 downwards.
TTTTTTAGTTTCACCTTCTTCGTTTTCAATTTCGACCCATGCACCAAAAAACACTTTTCCATCTTGAACGGGAGAGTAGTCGATGATTTTTAAATCAGGTATGCGTTTGCGTAAATAGCGTACACGACGGTCAATTTGGCGTAGCAAACGCTTGTTGTACTGATAGTCTGCGTTCTCAGAGCGATCTCCGAGGCTGGCTGCCCAGCTAACTATTTTTGTTACTTCTGGGCGTTTAACGTTCCATAGTTGATCGTGTTCTTGTTGTAATTGCAAGTAACCTTCGCGGGTAACTAAATTTGTTTTCATGGCCAATTCTTTATTAACTCTAATGGTGTGCACGTTATTAAATTTGCCAAAACTTGTCGAGCGTAAAATGTAATAAAGTACGAGTAAGGAAGCTTTGAAATGTTCAGTAACAATCTAAGCAAGTAATTAGTTTTTGATTATTAAGTTTTTCATTTATATTAACTAGTAATTGGATATAAAAATAAGAAAGAGATTATGGGACACGAGACCACAAAAGTATTAGTTGTTGATGACGATATGCGCTTACGCAGTTTGCTTGAACGTTACTTAGTAGAGCAAGGCTTTATTGTTAGAACCGCAGGAAACTCGGAGCAAATGGATAGACTCCTAGAGCGTGAAAACTTTCACTTAATGGTTCTCGATTTAATGCTTCCAGGCGAGGATGGCTTATCTATTTGCCGCCGACTACGCCAAAAAGAAAATGAAATTCCTATTGTTATGCTTACTGCAAAGGGCGACGAAGTAGACCGTATTATTGGTCTTGAACTTGGCGCTGACGATTACATTCCAAAACCATTTAATCCACGTGAGCTACTTGCTCGCATAAAAGCAATTTTACGCCGCCGCGCAAAAGAAGTGCCAGGTGCTCCTGCTGCTGAAGAAAACTTAATCGCTTTTGGTAAATTTACGCTTAATTTAGCAACGCGCGAAATGAGTGAAGGGGATAAAACAATATCGCTTACCAGTGGTGAGTTTGCAGTGCTCAAAGCGCTTGTTTCGCATCCGCGTGAGCCACTTAGCCGCGATAAGCTAATGAACTTAGCGCGTGGGCGTGATTACAGTGCGCTTGAGCGAAGTATTGATGTGCAAGTGTCGCGACTTCGCCGCATGATTGAAGTAGATGCTGCTAATCCGCGATATATTCAAACCGTTTGGGGTTTGGGGTATGTGTTTGTTCCCGACGGTGGAAAGTAATATTTATGGGCATGTTTCCGCGCAGTGCTTTTGGGCAAACTGTTTTTTTAGTGGCGGCTTTGTTGCTAATAAATCAAATAGTGTCTTATGTTACGGTTAGTTTTTATGTTGTAAAACCAACTATTGAGCAAGTTAACTTGATGCTTGCTAAGCAAATTAAAACGGTATTTATTGACTGGGAAGATGGCGTTGAAATAAACGACGAAGTATCTGCGAAGTTTTTTGAAATTACCGGCATTGAAGTGATGACTCAGCGCGAAGCGATGCGTCAAGGGCTTGGGCAAAGCCGCGAATATTCTATGCTATCGCGTAGCATGACTGAGCAACTTGGTGGTTATTCTCGTGTACGTATTAGCCAAACTGATCCATTGATTTATTGGGTTGAAGCACCGCAAGCGCCAGGTTATTGGGTAAAAGTACCGCTTAAAGGCTTTAAAGAGAATAACTTAGAGTTTTTAACTTTTTACTTATCAAGTATTGGCTTTTTAAGTGTGCTGGGTGGGTGGTTGTTTGCAAGGCACCTTAATAGGCCATTAAAAGCACTGCAACAAGCTGCAGTAAAAGTAGGTAAAGGCGATTTTTCTACCAAATTAGAAGAAGAAGGCTCAACAGAAGTAATAGAAGTAACGCGCGCGTTTAATCAAATGTCGCGCGGAATTGCCGCACTTGAAAACGACCGCCGTTTACTAATGGCTGGTGTATCGCATGATTTACGTACGCCGCTTACGCGTATCCGTTTAGCCACCGAAATGATGGTTGATGAAGACGACTATCTTCGTGAAGGTATTATTTACGATATAGAAGATATGAACGGGATTATCGATCAGTTTATTGAGTATTTACGCCACCATAAACGTGAAGAGCTAAGTTGCGAAGATATAAATGCTTTAGTTGCCGAGGTTGTAAATTCTGAGCTTCAGCATCAACGTACTATTACGTTTAAAAGTAATCCAAATATAGGCAATATACCCTTAAGCTCTGTGGCTATTAAACGTGTAATTACCAACATGATTGGTAATGCGCTGCGTTATTCTGAGGGCGATATTGAAGTACTTAGTTACTTTAATTCAAACAAAAAATATGTAGTTATCGCTGTAAACGATAGTGGTCCTGGGATCCCTGAAAACGAATTAGAGTCTGTGTTTGAGCCCTTTAAGCAAGGCGATGCTGCACGTGGCAGTGAAGGTAGTGGCTTAGGCCTTGCCATTATTAAACGCATTGTTGATATACACGACGGTAAAGTAAAACTAGAAAACCGCCCAGAAGGCGGTTTAAGTGCACAAGTATATTTGCCAATAAAGGTATCAACCCCTGCATAGTAAATGCAGGGGGCCCATCATATTAAAGTGCTTTAAAACGAATAGCTGTACCGCCACTAGTGGCTAATTTAAGCGTTAGTTTATCGCTTGCAGTTACAACACGTTTTTCGATAGTTAGATCGTACGGATTGTTTTTCCACTCTGCGCTTTTACCATCTTTATAAATTTGTGCTTCAAACTTTTTGCCTTGCTCTAAAAAGTCGAGTTTTACCTCAACAGTTCTGGCTTTTTCGTCAGTAACAGCACCTAAGTACCAATCATTTCCTGAGTATTTAGTGCTTTTACGTTCTTTACGGGCAAATACAATAAAGTCGCCTACTTCACCATCAATAGCAATACTTTGCTGCCAATCTGTTGGTACGTCTTGAATGAATTGAAACGCATCGGGCTTAGCCAAATAGTTTTTAGGTAAGTCGGCAGCCATTTGAATTGGGCTATACAAAACAACATAAAGTGCAAGTTGTTTGGCAAGTGTAGTTTGTGGGCGGTTTGTATCGCCTCCTAAACCATTAAAGCTCATATCAAAAATACCTGGCGTAAAGTCCATAGGGCCAGAGAGCATGCGGGTAAAGGCAAGCATTGGTACGTGTTCTGGTGGGTTAGGTGGTGAACCCCATGCATTGTATTCTTGTCCGCGTGCGCCTTCGCGCGCAATCCAGTTTGGATAAGTACGGCGCAGGCCTGTATCTTTAATTGGCTCGTGCGTATTGATGCTAATTTTATGTTTAGCTGCAAGTTTTACGTTATAAAGGTATTCGTTAACCATAAACTGGCCGTCATGCCATTCATGGCGAGCAATACCGTTTTTGTCTATACGTTTTATATTTCCGCCATCGGCTACATAACCTGTTTTTACTTGGCTTACGTTTGATTTTTCGTAAAGTGTAAAGGCATCTTCCATTTGGTCACGGTAGTTGCTTACATTGCCTGATGTTTCATGGTGGCCAATGAGCTGTACGCCTTTTTCTTTGCCGTATTGAGCAAGCGCTGCTATATCAAAGTCGTCGTACGGTTTGGTAAAGTTAAATACATCGCCATTAAAATACCAATCGCCATCCCAACCAATATTCCAGCCTTCAACGAGTACGCCATCAAAACCATACTGCGCTGCAAAATCCATATAGTATTTTGTGGTTTGCGTAGTGGCGCCGTGTTTTTTACCGCTACCCCAAGTTTGCGTGTTTATATGCATACCCCACCAAATACCGACGTATTTGCCAGGTTTAACCCACGACACGTCACCGAGTTTATTAGGCTCGTTTAAATTTAGTATTATATCTGAATTAACTAGGCCAACAGCGCTGTCGGCTATTTGAATGGTGCGCCATGGTGTTTTAAAAGCGCCTTGCTTTTTAACGGCAATACCATCTGACCAAGGGGTTAAGTCGGCTGTAAATGTGCCTGGACGGCGCTGATTAAGCACCATACCCGCGTAATCAACAAGCGCAGCTTCATGAATACTAATATGAGTACCGTCACTTGTTTTAAACGTAAATGGTGTGTGAGCTAGTGGAGCTTCGTTAAGTGGAGTAGTGTTGTAAACATATTCGTAGCGGTTCCAGCCACGAGCAGGTATCCACCATGCTGTTGCATCATGGCTATTGTTTATTGCAAATTCAGTTAACTCTTTGGTTATTTCTGTATGTTCGAAGCCGGCTTGTTGTGGTACTTCGTATCTAAAACCTACACCACTATCAAATGCTTTAAATCGAATAGTGTAGGTACCTTTATTTGGCTCGTTTTTTGTAAAGGTAACGGCCACTTCGTTATATTCGTCAACAACGTTTTGGCGTTCGCCCCAAGGTTGTTGCCACTGCGAGTTAACGCTTTGTTGTTCAATGCTTTTAATTTTAAAGCCATCGCTAAAAGCTGCTTGTGTTTTAAATTCAAACCCCAGTAAAGATTTGTTTATAACCGCTTTGTTTTTAAATTTTATTGCGTAGCTTGGCGTGTTGTTTTCGTCAGAGATGCTTACTGTTATTTGTGTGTCTGGCGATTTTAGCTCTACGGTTTGTCCGTAGCTATTACTAGCAAAGGCTAAAAGCACAAGTGCTGGTATTCTCATGGTGTGTCCTTAGATGAGTCGGTGGTGACATTTAAGGATAATGACTGTTGATGATTAATACGACTGCCTACATACGTATTCAATGTTTTAAAAAATAGAAAGAATTTAGTGGTTTAATCGGTCTATAATGTAAACAAATTGATAATAGCGACAAGAAAATGATAAAAAGCTTACTTTGTGTATTTTTACTAAGTGTTAGTACTGGAGTTTTTGCAGCAAATATAACAATTAAAAATGCTAATAATGGCCCATTATCTAATGCTGTTGTGTGGCTAACTGCAGGAGATTCCTCTAGCGTTATTCCTCCAGAAGCACCTTATGCGATGACCCAGCAAAATCGAGAATTTAAGCCGCGTATTTTAGTTGTCCCACAAAATGCAAAGGTAGAGTTTCCGAATGCGGACTCAATCATGCATCATGTTTATTCATTTTCTAAAGCCAAAACGTTCGAATTAAAGCTATATAAGGAGCACCCAAAAGCGCCCATTACTTTTGATCAAACGGGTGTTGTTGAGCTTGGCTGTAATATTCATGATTGGATGTTAGGTTATATTGTGGTGGTAGATAGTACTATTTTTGCAATCACTGATGAAAATGGCCATGTTGATTTAAATGCCAATGCAGGCGAATACACGTTAAGTGTTTGGCATTCTGGATTTAGTGATATTAGTAAGGTTGAATCTCAAACTATTACTGTGGCTACTAACCCGATCACTTATAAAGTAAAGCAGGAAATTGCGGAGCAAATTGACTTTGCTACGGATGAATTTGATGACTATTAATCGTTTAACGAGGCTGATATTTTTAGCCGGTGCTTTATGTTTTAGTAATGCATTGTATGCACAAGTAAAAGGCTTGATACAAATTAGAGCCGTGCAGGGTGACGATACACGTAGCTTCCAAGAGGGCGGCCTTGGGCTATATCGGCACGATACTAAAAGCGACGAACTTATTTTATCCCAAGGTATTTTAGATTTTAATGTTGATTTAGCATCTAGTTGGTCGGCTCATGGGGTGTTAAATGCGAATCAAGATCCTGACGTTGGCCTTGGTTTTACGCAAGCTTATGTAAAGTATCAGCCGCTATCTAACAGCAACTATAAATGGCATGTGCGTGTAGGGGGCTTTTATCCACTTATGTCGCTTGAAAACCCTGATATAGGATGGACTTCTCCTTATAACTATACAAACTCAGCTATTAATAGCTGGATAGGCGAGGAAGTACGCACTGTTGGCGCAGAGGTAACTATTAAGCGCCCAGCAAAACGTTTTAACAGCGCTCATAGCTTTAGTTTTGTAGGTGCTACATTTAAAGGCAATGACCCTGCCGGTACTTTACTTGCTTGGCGTGGTTTTGCATTACACGATAGGCAAACTACATTTAACGAAAGTGTTAAATTTGCGCCTGTAGCGGCATTAAATACGTATGAATTACGCTGGCAAGCTAATCAGGTTTTACCGTTTGAAGAAGTAGACGGACGTTTTGGCTATTACGCTGGCGTACACTGGGATTACTTAAAAAAATCACAATTTCGAATTTATTATTACAACAATAACGGTGACCCAACCACACTTAATATTAGTACAGGGCAGTATGCTTGGGATACTCGCTTTACAAGCGCCGCTTGGCTTTATAAGTTTAATAATAAAACCCGCTTTATAGCACAGGTACTTAATGGTAAAACCGAAATGGGCGCTAATGCTTTAATTGATAATGCCTTTTACAGCCATTATTTAATGTTAAGCCATAAAGAAGGCAAGCATCGAGTTTCTGTACGCTTCGATTACTTTAAAGTGACAGATAACGACACCACTGCGTTTGATCCTAATGCAAGCAATGGGGAAGGTTTAACCGCAACATGGCGCTACCAGCTCACTAATAAACTACAAATAGGGGTTGAAGGTTCTGCACTTAAAAGTGCTGCTAAAAATAGAGAGCCAATTGGATTTAATGAACGAATCTCGCAGCAGCAAATAATGCTAAATGCGCAATGGCGTTTTTAAAAGTATAAAAAAGGGAGCATTTAAAGCTCCCTTTTTAGTTTAATAAAATTGGTATAGATTATACCAACCTGCATAAATCTTTGATCAATTTAACGAATTAAATTGCACTATAACGTCGTTAAAAATTTTTTATTTAGAACAACTAGATACAAAAATTTTTGCCTAGTTCTAGCGTAATTTTCTTAACGTTAAATAGACCCCATATATAAGCAGATTGGTATTATTTTTTATCGAATGCGCGTTTCATGTAGTTAGGTGTAGCGAGTGCGCCATGATGAATACCGCTATTGTAGTATTCACTGTGCTCGGCTATTTGTGCCGCGCCATCTTCTCTAAAGCCGTCAAATGCTTGTGATTTACGTGCAAGTGTTACTGACCATAAACCGCTTGGGTAAATTGGTTGCGGGAATGGCAGTGTTTGTAAATCGTTAAAGCCTACGCTTAGCATTGCTTCGCGCATTTCAACTAATAATGGCATATGCATAAGAGGTGATTCGCTTTGTTGTACTAAAACACCACCTGGGCGCAGTGCATCTAAACAGCTTGTGTAAAACGCATGATTAAATAAACCTTCACCTGGACCCACCGGATCGGTGCCATCAACAATAACCACGTCGATAGATTCGCCAGCGGCTTCGCGCATGTATTTAATACCGTCGTCAAACATAACCGTTGCACGGGCGTCGTTGTTAGATTCACAAAGCTCTGGGAAGTATTTTAACGACATTTGCGTTACTACTTCGTCTATATCTATTTGCGTTACAGTTTCTACGCCTGGGTGTTTTAATACTTCGCGTAAAGTACCGCAGTCGCCGCCGCCAATGATAACGACGTTTTTAGGGTTTGGGTGCGCTAAAAGTGCAGGGTGGCTGATCATCTCATGGTAAAAGAAGTTTTCGCGGGTTGTTACCATAGTACACCCGTCGATGATCATTAAATTACCAAAGTCTGTGGTTTCAAACATTTCTACCTTTTGAAAAGGAGACTGTTTTTCATCTAACTTTTTATTAATACGTAATGAAAATGCGCTGCCATCGCGGTCGCTAATTTCAGTAAACCACTTACTTTGATCTAAATTTGCCATAGTTACTATTACACTTTTTTAGGTTGAGTATGAAAAAGGGGCAATTCTGCCAGTGCTTGGCGTTTTGCTCAATGACATTTTAACTGATTTGACGAATAAAGTTAGTTAGGAGTGAGTGAAAGTTCAATTTTTGTTAGCCTAGTGGATAGTGACGTATTAAAATGCGCCTTTATACCTAATTGACTAAAGAAGAGTTGCCATGACCTGGGGTTTAGAAACAGCACGCGCCACTTATAACGTTGCTCATTGGAGTGATGGTTATTTTGATATTAACGCACAAGGCGAACTGGTGGCTTACCCAGATGGCGACCAAACAAAACCGGCCATTTCTTTAACGCAATTAACTGAGCAGTTTAAACAACAAGGTTTAACGTTGCCGGTTTTAGTGCGCTTTACCGATATTTTAAAAAATCGTGTAGACACACTTACTAATGCGTTTACGCAAGCGCGAGCAAATCGTGAATATAATGGCAAATACACCTGTGTTTACCCAATTAAAGTAAATCAGCAACGCTCTGTAGTAAGTAAGCTATTAGCGCATCCAAGCGGACTTGTTGGCCTAGAAGCAGGCTCAAAGCCAGAACTTATGGCTATTTTGGGCGTAGCAAAAGAGCCAATCACTATTGTGTGTAACGGCTATAAAGACAGTGAGTTTTTACGCTTAGCATGTATTGGTCAAGCAATGGGCCACAGCGTAAAAATTGTGGTAGAGAAGCTTTCAGAACTAACCACACTACTTGAAGAAATAGACAACCTAGGCATAGAACCTGCTATTGGTATTCGCATTCGCCTAAACTCAGTAGGCAAAGGCAAGTGGCAAAACACGGGCGGCGAAAAAGGTAAGTTTGGTTTAACGGCAGGCCAAGTACTAAGTGCTGTTGAAGTGCTGAAAAAGCATAATAAGCTGCACTTAATGCAAATGGTGCATTTTCATATTGGTTCTCAAATTGCCAACATTCGTGATATTCACCGTGCTTTGCGTGAATGTGCACGCCACTTTGCTGAGCTTACACAATTAAACGTACCGTTAAACACCGTTGATGTAGGCGGCGGCTTAGGCGTTGATTACGAGGGCTCTGGCTCACGCAGTGCGTGTTCAATGAATTACACCGTAGAAGAGTACGCGCGTAATGTAGTGAATGCATTTGCAGAGGTGTGCGATCAGCATAACCTTACGCATCCGGCCATTATCACCGAATCGGGGCGCGCTTTAACCGCTCACCATGCGGTATTAATTACCGATGTAATTGACGTAGAAAAAGCGCCCAATCATTTAAATCCAGAGCCACCGCTTGAAAATAGCGCGTTAGTGCTTGATGAAATGTGGCAGTGTTTACAGCGTTTAAACCCGCGTATGGCACTTGAGATTTATCACGACGCTATGCACTTATTTAGCGAAGCGCACGATCAGTACGTGCATGGCTTAGTAAGCATGCTAGAGTGGGCGAAAATAGAGCAGCTTTACTTTACTATTTTACATCGTGTACGTGCATCGCTTAGTAATAATGCGCGCGCGCACCGTGAAGTCCTCGACGATTTAAACGAAAAGCTTGCCGATAAACTCTTTGTTAACTTTTCATTATTTCAGTCATTGCCTGATGTATGGGGTATTCAGCAGTTGTTTCCGGTTATGCCAATCGAAAACTTAACTCAACCATTGACTCAGCGCGCGATTATTCAAGATATTACCTGTGACTCTGACGGGCAAATCCGCGAATACGTTGAAGGCGCAGGTATCGAAACCAGCCTACCAATACCAGAATATAAACACGGTGAGCAATACCACATTGCTATGTTTATGGTGGGTGCATATCAAGAAATTTTAGGCGATTTACATAACCTATTTGGTGACACTGATTCTGTGCATGTAGAGCTTAACGATGAAGGTTATGTGTTAACCAATGCCATAAAAGGTGATAGCGTTAAGGATGTATTAAAGTTTGTTGACTATGATAGCGCCATTTTAGCTGACAACTTTGCGTACCAAGTTAATAAACTTGATGTATCAGCGCAGTGTAAAGAAGGTTATTTAGCTGAGCTTAATGCAGGCCTTGAAGGCTATACCTATTTTGAAGATTAATTTGTAAGCAACTGAAAGCGCAGTATTAGTGGCTGCGCAATGTTTAAAGGAATGGAAGTAATGTCAGTTATTCGCGGTGTATTTAGTATTATTTTTTACACAATAAACACACTTTTTTGGTTTGTGCCTATTTTTATTTGTGGGCTTATAAAGCTTATACCTATTAAGCCTCTACAAAAGGTTATGAGCTGGGCTGCAAAGCAATTTGCAACTATTTGGGTAACCTTTAATAGCTTAAATCAAAAGTTATTTACGCCAACTAAACTTAATGTAACTGGCCTTGAAGACCTTAAGCTAAAGGATTGGTACCTAGTAATTGCAAATCACCAAAGCTGGGTCGATATTTTAGTATTGCAGCGCGTGTTTAACCGTAAAATTCCATTTTTAAACTTCTTTTTGAAAAAAGAGCTTATTTACGTGCCTATTCTAGGTTTGTGTTGGTGGGCGCTTGATTTTCCGTTTATGACTCGCACGAGTAAAAGCCAATTAAAAAAGAATCCAAAGCTGCGAGGCAAAGACTTAGAAACCACGCGTAAAGCCTGCGAAAAATTTAAAGAGATGCCAGTAAGTGTGGTTAACTTTGTAGAAGGCACTCGTTTTACTACACAAAAGCACGCGCGCCAAAATAGCCCGTTTCCACATTTATTAAAACCAAAAGCGGGCGGTATTGCTTTTGTAATGCAAGCGATGGGCGAGCAAATTACTAAAGTGGTTAACGTTACCATTCATTACCCAGATGGCATTCCTACATTCATGGATTTTGCAGGTGGTAAGGTAAAAAATATCAACGTACACGTGGATGTAAGGCCTGTAAGCGAAGAGCTTATTGGTGACTACACCGGCGATTCTGAATTTAGAGTACGCTTTCAAAGCGAGCTAAATCGTTTATGGGAAAATAAAGAGCAAACATTACAATCGCTCGAAAAACACCCCAAATAAAAGGCAAAAATATGAGCTTACAGTTATGCTAAAAAAGTGGTTACCAAATTGGCTTAACGGCTTAATTGTGGGCTGCGTATTGTTTTCTAATGTAATGCTTTTTGGCTCGCTAGTATTTGTACTAGGGCTTATTAAGTTATTACTGCCTTTGTCTGTTGTTAACTCTTTATTGCACAGCGCTTATCGAGGGTGGTGTAATGGCAATCGGTTTGGCTTGTGGCTAGGTTGTCCTAATATTGTGGTTGATATAAGTGGCGATTTAAATTCAAAAAGTTGGTATTTACTTATATGTAATCACACGAGTTGGTTAGATATAACCGTGCTTAGCTCATTACATGCATTACCAGCCCCTAAGTTTTTTTTAAAAGATGAATTAAAATACGTGCCTTTTATTGGCACTGGTGCGTGGGCTATGGGTATGCCGTTTATGAAACGGGTAAGCAAAGCACAGCTTGCTAAAAACCCAAAATTGAAAGGGTTGGATGTAGAGCGCACAAAGCACAGCTGTCGCAATTTTCGTCACTATCCTACTACCATCGTTAATTTTGTTGAAGGCACACGCTTTACGCCAGCTAAGCATAATCTGCAGCAAAGTCCTTTTAAGCACTTATTAAAACCCAAAGCGGGTGGCATTGCTTTTGCGCTTGAAGTGCTAGCCAACCAATTTGATGCCATGCTAAATACAAGTTTAGTGTATAGCGGTAAAACAGATCATGTTTGTCGTAACTTGTTAAAAGGCGAGCTAGATTCTATTTATGTTTCAATAGACGTAACGCCCATTAATGACAATATGCAGGGCAGCTATCAAACCGATGACGTATTTAAAGCTAATTTTCAACATTATGTGAATGAGCTATGGGTTGCAAAAGATCAGCAGCTTGCCGATATTTATGCTCAACAAGATTTACCTGAACCACAAATCAGTAAGGAAATTGAAACACTATGACCAACACCCACCTACAGGAGTTAATCGCTCCTTGGTTTGAAAAAGTACCCGATGCGGATTTTCTTAGTTCTATTACCGCAGTTTCAATAGGGATTTTTTCTTTATTAATTGTTTACTTATTTACTCGTAGGTTAATGTTACCAGGCATTCAAAAAGTGGTAACTAAGCTTTCGCCTCAACGTATTGGTTCGTTGTCGCCTATGCTTAATAAGCTTAATAGACGTATTGCAGGTATGCTTTGCTGCGTATTATTTTTGGCGACCTTTGACAGTGTTTATCCGGTTAATGAGCTGACCGCTGAAATTTTGAAAACGGTTGGCCAAGCCATACTAATTATTCATGTAGGTTTTATTTTTAGCAGTATTGTAAGCATTGCGGGTTCTATTTATAACCAATTGGAGTTTGCACGCGAAGTCCCTATTCAGGGCTTAATTCAGGTTGTTAAGCTAATCACCTTTATTGTGTGTGCTATTTTAATTGTAAGTATTTTCCTTGAGAAGTCACCCACTTATATTCTCTCTGGCTTTGGTGCTATTGCTGCTGTTACGTTATTAGTATTTAAAGACACTATTTTAGGCTTTGTAGCTAGTATTCAAATCGCAGCAAATCGCCTAGTAACCTATGGTGATTGGATTCAAGTAGAAAACTATGGCGCCGATGGCGAAGTAATTGATTTGGGTTTAAACACTGTAAAGGTACGTAACTGGGATAACACCATTACAACTATTCCAACTTATATGCTAGTTGCGGGTTCGTTTAAAAACTGGCGCGGTATGCAAGAGTCGGGCGGTAGACGTATTAAACGTTCACTTAATATAGATATGCACAGTATTTGTTTAGTAAGTGATGAATTTAGAAAGCAGATAGATGCGGCTATTCCGCTTCATGACTATATCCGAGTGACGACATTACCCGCTCAAGTTTCTAATTTAGGGCTGTTTCGTCGTTATGCTGAGGGCTATTTAAAGCAGCACAGTAAAATTAATACGTCGCTTACGTTAATGGTACGAGAGCTACAACCAATGAACCACGGGTTACCGATTGAGTTTTATTGCTTTAGTGAAGACAAACGCTGGATTTCGTACGAGCATCTACAAGCCGAAATAATGGACCATTTACTTGCAGTATTGCCAGTGTTTGGGCTTAGGGCATATCAAAGTGTTAGTGGGCAATTAAGCCCTCCTAACGAGCAACAAACAGATAAGCCAACATTTAGAGTGATGGCAAATAGTGCTGCAAAAGACCCACAGCAATAAATAAAGCTAAGAGCCACCAAATAGGTGGCTTTTTAAATCGCAGCCATGCAAATGTAATTATTAGTAACGCAACCTGCCAAAGGTTATGCACAGCCGATGTCCAAATTGGTGAATACAATGCGGCCGCTAAAAAACCGACTACCGCTGCATTAAGCGCCGCTATTGAATTTGCAAAATGTGGCTTACTTGCCAAATTAATCCAACTCTTCTGAAACGCCAGTATAAGTAAAAAACCAGGCATAAATATAAGCAGTGTAGCTATAAGGGCACCCACTAAAGGTTGCTCAGAAGTAAGTTGTGCGCCTAAGTAAGTAGCAATAGTAAACATTGGCCCTGGCACTGCCTGTGCACTCGCGTAAGCACTTAAAAACTGATCATCACTCAATGCTGGTACGCCAGCTTGAAGTACCGGCAGTACTACGTGTCCGCCGCCAAACACCATTGCACCCGCTTGGTAAAAAGGGATAAACAAAGCAAACTCATGCCCTAGTGGAATAAAGCTAACCCCAAGTAAGAGCGCAAATAACCCCAGTGCAATCCAATTAATATTACTGTTTTTACTGCTAACATCGTCTGCTACTGTGCCAAGTTTTAATAAAGGCCATATAGCACCTACTGTTGCAGCAGTGATTAAAATCGCTATTTGAGTTCCCATCATTGGAAATAACACCAAGGCAAGTGTACTCATTATCGCAAGTAACTTAAGCGCAGCACTTGTACAAAAGCTTTTAGCCATACTAAGTGTTGCATCCGCGACTATAACAACGGCAAATAACTTTAAGCCTGCAATAATTGCAAAGTAAACAGCGTCAAACTGATGGGCACTAACCGCAAGCAGCACCATTATTAAAAACGAAGGCAAGGTAAAGCCTACAAAAGCAGCTATACCACCCAGTACTCCTGCACGCTCAACACCAATAGCAAAACTAACTTGGCTAGAGCCTGGCCCTGGTAATGCTTGGCTTAAACTAATAAGTTGTGCGTAACGCGTGTTAGTTAGCCAATTTAACGAGTCTACAAAGTGGCGCTTAAAATAGCCTAAATGCGCAGCGGGGCCACCAAAACTCATGCACCCTAGTAAAAAAAATTGTCTAAAAATAGCAATTAACATTGCGCCAATATCCTTTGTAAAATTCATTAAATTGTCACAGCGTAGTATGACATTTTTATTAAAACGGCACATTAGTTTGAGGTCTGTTTAACAATCAAGCAAGATGCGCTGCTTTTAACACTCTCTTCATAGTTTGTTCATACATGTATTTGCATACTCTTGCTAAATTCTTAATGAATAGGGTATCACCATGACTTTAACTAAATCACTTTTAAGCGTAACCGTAGTAGCTGTATTACTTTCTGGTTGTGAAATGAATAACACCGGCAAAGGTGCGGCTATTGGCGCAGCAGCGGGTGGCGTATTAGGTAAAGCAACAAGTAACCATAAAGATAAGCGTATTTTTATAGGCGCTGCTATCGGCGCACTAGCTGGCGCTGCAGTGGGTAACTACATGGATAAGCAAGAAGAAGCATTTCGTGATGAACTTGCAGGCTCTGGTGTTGAAGTTGTACGTGAAGGCGATAACTTGCGTTTAGTTATGCCATCTAATATTACGTTTTCGACCGACCAATCTTATATTTCGTCTGGCTTTAACGATACCTTAGATGCTATTGCTAAAGTGATGAACAAATACGAAAAAACGTACCTAAGTATTGAAGGCCACACAGATAGCACAGGTAAAGACAGCTACAACATGAACCTATCGCGTGAACGTGCTCAAAGCGTTAAAAACTACTTAGTGAACCAGCAGATTATGGCTGAGCGTGTAAGTACTATGGGTTATGGCGAAACACGTCCAATTGCGACTAACGATAGTGCAAATGGCCGTGCTCAAAACCGCCGTGTAGAAATTCAAATAGTGCCAAACACAGAAGAATAATTAGTCTTTATTAAACTGTAATTCACACAGTTTTTGATACAACGGGTTACTTGCTACTAATTCTTGGTGGGTACCCGTTGCTATAATCTCTCCATTTTCCATGACTACAATCACATCGGCATGTTTAACCGTTGCCAGCCTATGGGCAATAATAAGCGTTGTTCTATTTTGCATTAAATGCTCAAGCGCAGCTTGCACGTGGTGCTCACTTTGAGCATCGAGTGCACTGGTGGCTTCATCAAGAAGGAGTATTTCAGGGTCTTTTAAAATAGCGCGTGCCAGTACAATACGCTGCTTTTGCCCACCCGATAACCTCACACCTTGCTCACCTAAAAAACTGTTATAACCTTGCGGTAATTGTTTAATAAATTCATCAGCATGAGCATGTTTGGCAGCGGCATATACTTGCTCGTCACTTGCTTTTGGGTTGCCGTAGCGAATGTTATGCATTACATCGGAGCTAAATAAAATAGGGTTTTGCGCTACCATACCCATTTTACCTCTGAGGGTATTAAGCGATAATTCTTTAATGTTTATATCTTTAAATTTAATGGCTCCGCTAGCCGGATCGTAAAAGCGCTGTAGTAATTCAAATAAGGTTGTTTTACCTGCGCCAGAAGGGCCAACAATAGCCACAGTTTGGCCTTGAAGTATATTTAAACTTATTTTATTAAGTGCGCTTACGTCTGGGCGAGAAGGGTAGTTAAAGCTTATATTCTCAAGCGTAATAGCAGGGCTGTTACTATTTTTTAGTAAGTTACTATCTTGTGGATTTAGTGGGTTTTCTATCTCACTTTTAACAGCAAGTAACTCAAGTAATCTTGCAGCTGCGCCTGCTGCGCGTTGTAGTTCGCCATATACTTCAGCAACGGTTGCCACCGACATTGCCACCATAATAGCGTAAAACACAAAGGCTCCTAGCTCACCGCCAGTCATGGTACCTGCTAATACGTCGCTGCCGCCGACCCACAGCATTGCGCTAATAGCACTAAAAGTTAAAAATATTACCGCTGCAATTAAAAACGAGCGTTGTTTAATGCGGCTTTTAGCCACATTAAAGGCTTTTTCGGTTTCAAGTGCAAAAGCGTGCTGCTCTTGTTCTTCGTGGCTATAGCTTTGCACTACTTTAATATTTTGAATGATCTCGCCGGCATAGGTGCTTATATCGGCTATGGCATCTTGGCTGGAGCTTGCAAGTTTGCGCACCTTTTTACCAAATACCATCATAGGAACAAGTACCAACGGCACACAAGCAACAACCACTAAAGTAAGTTTTAAATTAGTAAACAACAGCATAGCAAGTCCACCAACCAGCATAAGTACACTGCGAAGCGCCATAGAAAATGATGAACCAATAATTGATTGCAGTAATGTTGTGTCGGTTGTTAAACGCGACATAAGCTCGCCACTGCGGTTTTCTTCAAAGTAGCTTGGGTGCAAAGTAACAATGCGATTAAACACGGCTTTGCGAATATCGTTACTGACTCGCTCGCCAATCCACGACATTAAATAAAAGCGGCTAAAGGTGCCCACGGCCAATAAACTAATTAAACCAATAAGCACCAATACAGCTTGTTGTAGCTGCGCTTGGGAGCCAGCTATAAAGCCATGATCTATGACAAACTTAACCCCTTGCCCTAATGATAAGTTAACACCAGCGGTTACTAAAAGGGCAGCAAGCGCCGCTACTACCATCCATTTGTAAGGTTTAATAAAAGCAAAAATAGGTAATAAACTACTAAAAGCGGCTTTTTCGGGCTTAGGGCTTGTTTTTGACATAGTGGATTCTTTTTAAAGGTTAAGGTATAGATATGGCACTAAGATAATAAAAATCAATACTTTTAAACATTAGCATCAATAAGGAAACGTTATGACTACTGCAACCGTAAGTGGAGAATTTAATGTAAATCTGGCCCCTATAGAAGGCTACGCAAGCGGCCAAAACGGCGTTAATTTAGGGCGTATGTCGATAGATAAAACATTTAAAGGTAGCTTAAATGCCACCAGCCAAGGCGAAATGCTAAGCGCCATGACACCCACACAAGGCAGTGCCGGTTATGTTGCCATAGAGCAAGTAATAGGCGAGCTTGACGGTAAAAAAGGCAGTTTTGTACTGCAGCATTTTGGCACTATGGATAAAGGCCAAGACAGCCTAATTTTAAATGTAATTCCCGACTCTGGCACTAATGAGCTAGAAGGGTTAACGGGCAGTATGAAAATACGTATTGAGCAAGGGATTCACTACTACGATTTTGAATACACGTTATAAGATACTCAAGGATTAAAATGCAAAAAGTAATCGAATTTAGAAAGACCCGTTTTTTGGGTGGGGTAGATATAGTCGCACTGAATGACCGCATACAGGAATTAAACCAAGATGGCTGGAAAGTAATAAACGCAGTGCCCTTGGCAGGTTTTTATGGGCAAGTGCACGGTTATACATTACTTATTGAAACTGACGAGCTTTAAATGACATTTACAGTATGGTTAAGCCTAGCTGCTATTTGCATGATGGGCGCAATGTCGCCAGGACCAAGTTTAGCGGTGGTTTTAAAGCACTCACTTAACGGCAGTATGAAAAACGGAATGCTTGCCGCGCTCAGTCATGGTACTGGCGTTGGCTTGTATGCTGGTGCATCGTTATTAGGGCTAGGCGCTTTAATGATGCAGTTTCCGACTGTTTATCAAATACTGGTGTATTTAGGCGCAGCCTATTTGGCGTATTTAGGTATAAAAATATTGCTAGCAAAACCCAGCAATAACGAACTTGAAGTACAAAAAAGTGAGGTAAGTGCAGCTAAAGCATTACAAGATGGTTTTGCCATTGCTTTTTTGAACCCCAAGCTCGCGATTTTCTTTTTAGCCTTGTTCTCACAGTTTATTGACCCTCAGCTACTTACTTTAAGTGTGGGCATAATTATGTGTTTAACTGTGTTTGTAATTGATACCGGTTGGTACTTGCTGGTGGCGTTACTGACCGAGGTTTCAAAAAACCGCTTTGGATTTACCAAGCAAAACCCGTGGCTTGATAAAATACTGGGTGTTGTGTTTATTGCTCTTGCGATAAAAGTGGTGCTTAGCCTTTAAATAGCGTTCCAAATGCAGGTGTATGTACGCGCATACACCTGCAGCCTAACTCTCATGCCCTGCATACGTATTCATCACATTAATTTTACCTTTTAGTTACAATTTGTTGGTTGTGTTTTGAACAACACAGCAACACCTGACAACAATAACTCAAAGGTTCACACACATGGACAAGTTTAAACTAAGTGCACTTATGCTGGCTTTATTTGCCGCAAATAGTGCATTGGCTGCAAACGAAGACTCAACAAATCAATCACCCAGCACACAAGCTGAAGATTTAGAAATTATTGAAGTGCGAGGCTTTAGTCGCAGTTTAATTCAATCTTTAAATCAAAAGCGTTTTAGCGATACGGTGTCAGAACAAATTTCTGCCAATGATTTAGGGGCATTGCCTGATATTTCAATGGCCGATGCACTTACACGATTACCAGGCATTTCAGCAGTAAGAACGGGCGGACAAGCGGCGCAAATTAATATACGTGGGCTTTCGGGCGGGTTTGTATTTTCAACACTTAATGGCCGCGAGCAAGTATCTACAAGTGGCAGCCGCAGTATTGAGTTTGACCAATATCCGTCAGAATTAATTAGCTCTGCGGTGGTATACAAATCGCCAAAAGCATCGCTTATTGAAGGTGGCGTGGCCGGTACGGTAGAGCTTGAAACCGCCAGCCCACTCAATAACGACCAAACACATAAATTTGTAGCTAATGTGCGCGGTATGTATAACGACCGCGCCTCAGAGGTATCGGATGCCACTGAATTTGGCGACCGAATTAGTTTTTCGTATCAAGGCAAATACCTAGACGACACATTAGGCGTGGCGCTGGGCTATGCGCGTTTGTTTCAGCCAAGTGTAGCAACGCAGTTTATTGGCCTTGCTTACAACGACACAAAAGACGTTGATGGCGCAGCTAACGACACCAATGGCCCTTTAGCTAATCCAGAAAACGAATACATTAGCGAAGGCTTTGAGCTACAGCATTTAGGCGGCGAAGAAACCCGTAATGGTTACTTAGCAGCTATAGAGTGGGCGCCGGTAGATAACTTTAAATTAAAAGGTGACGCATTTTTATCGCGCTTTGATAAAGAGTCATTTGCCCGTGGCCTGAGGGTTAAATTAGGCGGGCCAACAGCTGCATATGCTAACGCTCAGCTCGATGGTAATGCCGTAATAGGCGCAGCGGTTAACCGCACTTCGCAAAGCTATACCCGCGTTGAAATAGTTAACGACGACAACCAAGACTTTGACGAAGTAGATAGTTTTGGCGTTAATGCCGATTGGCAGGTAACCGATAGATTAAGCGTAAATGCCGATGTGTCGCTTTCTCGCGCAAAAAGTAACTTTAGAAATGGCTTACTGTGGAGCTTAGTAGCAGAAGATGCCAATGCAGAAACGCCAGTATTTGATAACAACGTAGCAATTAACTATCAATTAAACGGCTTAAACTTACCTGACGTTGGGTTTAATCAGGCGGCCGCCTTTAGCGATATAGACCGTGTAATGGTCAGCAAATATGGTATTTACCCAGATCAAACAGAAGATGAAGTAACGGCATTTAGACTAGATTTTAAATACGAGCTAGAAAGCGACATATTTAGCTCAGTAGAGTTTGGTGCGCGCTACTCAGATAGAGAATACAGCCGAAAGCGTTCGGTATTTGAGTACGGTAACGACGGGGCGTTTTCAGCAACGCAACCGCCTTTGAGTTTAACCGACGATATGGCTTNCTGGCAGGGCGAGTTTAGTTATTTCCCGTCGTATTTAGCCATTGATTTAGACAAAGCGCTCAATGCGTGGTTTCCAGATGGCACGCCCGAGCCTGTCCAAACATGGGGCAACGCCGATGGCGTAGACGACGCGCAAGGTTACACAACTAACTATTCGTGGACATTGCTACAAAGCGGCTCGGTGTTTGAAGATGTGCTAGCTGCGTACGTTATGGTAAACATTAACACGCAAATAGGGGGGCTCGACCTATCGGGTAATGTGGGTGTGCGCCGCGTTGAAACCGACCAATCAGCAACGGTACTAGAAAACGTAGCAGGCGATGCGCGCTTAGGTGCGCAAAATATTGTTGATGAGAACGGCATTGTAAATGATTTATACGCACCTAATGTATTAGGCACTAAATACACCGACTACTTACCATCATTAAATTTAAACCTGCAACTTAACGACAATTCACTTGTGCGCTTTGCAGCGGCTAAAGTAATGTCGCGTGCGCCAATTAACCGCTTAGCGGGCGATGCCAGTGCAAACGTAAGTGACGATGGTGTTATTAATGGTTCAAGTACTAATAACCCATTTTTAAAACCCTTTTATGCCGACCAGTACGACTTATCTTACGAATATTATTTTGAAGAAGGTAACGGCACTATCGCAGCAGCGTTATTTTATAAAAATATAGACTCGTTTGTTGAAACCTTATCAATCGAAAACTTCGACTTTAAAGGCAATGGCTTTAACGTACCTGACTCTATAGAAGACCCAGTTAGTGGCGAGCAAGTTGCGACAATAAACGGTATTTATACCACGGCAGTTAATAACGGTGAAGGTGGCTATATCAGAGGGCTAGAGCTTGCTTATACGCAAGTGTTTACCTTTTTACCTGAGCCATTTAATGGCTTAGGCGCTAACGCAAGTTACTCATACACCGAGAGTGAAATTGAATCGATCACCAGTTTAGGGGGCGACACGTTAGCGCAATCTTTACCTGGGCTATCTAATAACGTGTTTAATGCCACGTTTTTTTACTCAATGGATGATTTTGAAACCCGCCTCAATGTGCGCTACCGCGATGAGTTTGTATCAGAGCAGGTTGCCATTAACGAGCAAGTGGTTAATTTTGATGCTGAAACCGTAGTCGACTTTCAAACCTCTTATCGCTTTAGCGACTCGCTAACAATGCTTTTGCAAGTTAATAACTTAACCGATGAACCAACCCAAAGTTACTTTGGCTCAGAGCAACGAACAGGGACGACTCAGTACTTTGGTCGTCAGTTCTACCTTGGTTTTACATACAGTCATTAATTAGCAAACGGAGCGTTTAAAAATGAAAATTATAACTATGTCTAAATATTTGCTAATAACGTTAGCGTTAATGCTATTAGCAGCGTGTGGTGGAACAGGTGATGTTGAATCTGGTGAACCATTACTTACCTGTAATGTGCCACAAGTCCCTAATGAAGCGGGGTCACAATGTGTCGATCCCGAACCTATATCGTGCCCTGCACCTACAGTACCTGATGAAAATAACGAAAGTTGCGTGGTTGGCGCCGACCCAACCCTGCCAGACCCTGTTGTATTTGCAGGGGAGGGAGAGGCGGTTTTATTTTATAACCGCTTAGCCGATGATAACTACGAAGGTTACCGATTACATTCGTGGAATAACGATGTGTGTGATGCTTATGCACCACCATTTGATACCAGTGATTGGGCTAACGGCCATGAATACGATGGTATTGATCCAAACTACGGTGCGTACTGGATAATTAACCTTAAAGAGGGTTATAACGAATGTGCCAATTTTATTATTCATATTGGTACAGAAGGGTCAGGTAAGGCGTTTGGTGATGTGGATTTAACCATGCCGCTGATGCAAGACGATGAAACCTTTCAGCGTATGAACTTTACCATTCATGGCGAGCCTTCGGTGTTTGAATACCCTATATTAAGTTTAGGCGAACGCGCAGTTGCTATAACAGGTGCTTCAGCGCATTGGATTGATTTAAATACTATTTTGTATAAACCAAGTAACGAGCTTACAAGCCTAATTAAGTTACATTCATCAGCTACCGCTCAGCTTGAAGTGGATATTGATACTGGTTTAAACGGCGATACTGTTACGCTGCAATCAAGCAATATAACTGATGAGCAGGCTGCAAAAGTACCGCATTTAACCACCTGGAACGCATACGAAGGAAGTTGGGATACAAGCACGGCTAAAACGCTTATTAAATCGCAGCTTGTTATTGCAGGTTACGATAGTGAAGGTAAGCTTCTAGAAGCAAGCTATGTTCAAACCGCTAAAGCACTCGACGCCCTTTACACGCAAGGCGAAGACGATGCTAATGAAGCTGTGCTGGGTGTAAATTATGGCAATAACGCGATTGATGTAACTGTGTGGGCACCCACCGCTAATAACATGATGCTAAATGTGTTTGATGATGCAAAAACACAAGTGCACTCTACGCCAATGACATTAAATACACAGACAGGTATTTGGCAAGCAAGTTTAGATATGCAATACGACCGCCATTACTACCGCTTTAATTTTGATGTTTACCATCCACTGACTCAGCAAATAGAGTCGCTTTGGAGCACAGACCCTTACTCACTAAATGTATCTACCAATGGTTTATACAGCCAGTTAATTAATTTAGCCGATGAAGACACTAAACCCGAAGGGTGGGATACACGCCTTATTCCTACGGTAGAAAACCCAGAAGATGCGATTATTTACGAGGGCCATGTACGTGACTTTAGTGCGCGCGATAACAGCGTAACAGAGGCTAACCGCGGTAAATACCTTGCATTTACTGAGCTAAATAGTGCTCCTATGCAGCACTTACAAACTTTGGCTCAAAATGGATTAACGCATTTTCATTTATTACCTATTACTGATATTGGCACCATAGATGAAGACGTCAGTAAGCGTGTAGATATTAGCGATTCGCTAGGAGATTTATGTGAGCAAATTAATGATGAAGCCGATGCGTGTAAAACCCAAGATAAAAACAGCACCATTATTGATTTAATGAGCGGTTATTTACCAGGCTCAGATGACGCACAAGCACTTGCTAATGCTATGCGCAGCTTAGATAGCTTTAACTGGGGTTACGATCCGCATTACTTTATAGCGCCTGAAGGCTCGTACGCATCAAGCCCAGAGGGCATTGCCCGCGTTAAAGAAACCCGCGCTATGGTACAATCACTGCAATCTATTGGTCTGCGCGTAGTGCTTGATGTGGTTTATAACCATACAACATCGTCGGGTATTTGGGATAAATCGGTATTTGACAAACTAGTACCGGGTTACTATCACCGTTATAACGAAGTAAGTGGTGAAATAGAGCGCTCAACGTGTTGTGAAAATACAGCCACAGAGCATGTAATGATGGATAAGTTTGTTAGTGATTCATTAGTTATTTTGGCACGCGAATTTGGCTATGACAGCTTTAGATTTGATGTAATGGGGCATATGCCAAAATCGTCAATTCTTGCAGCACGCGATGCAGTGCAAGCCGTTGATGAAGATAACTACTTTTATGGCGAAGGCTGGGACTTTGGTGAGGTGGCAAATAACCGATTATTTGTACAAGCCAAACAAGNGGCCGGTAGCGAAGTAGGTACATTTAACGACCGTATTCGTGAAGCCGTTCGCGGCGGCGCATTATTTAGTAATAGCTCAACAGATGGCAATTTAGCAGAGCAAGATACTTTACGTTTGTCGCTTGCGGGTAATTTACAAAACTACATTTTAAAAGACTTTAAAGGTAACTCAGTAAAGGGTAATAGCTTTACTTGGAATACTCAGCCAACGGCGTATGCACTAGACCCTGCCGATAGCATTCATTACGTATCAAAACACGATAACGAAACACTATGGGATCAGCTGCAATATAAACACAGCGCTAACATGAGTATTGAGCAGCGCGTTCGTGCTCATAATATGGCGTTAGCACTCCCTCTTATGAGCCAAGGTATTCCATTTATGCAAATGGGCGCCGACTTGCTACGTTCAAAATCGATGGATCGTAACAGCTACGATTCGGGCGACTGGTTTAACTTTGTTGATTTTACCCAAGATACCAATAACTGGAATATTGGCTTGCCACCCGCGCAAGACAACGAAGTGAAATGGCAAGAAATTATGCCTATTTCTGCTAATACCCAAGCGGCTGCACAGCCACAAGATATTACCTTTGCACATGATGTATTTAATGAATTTTTACAAATACGTAGTAGCAGCCCACTCTTTAGATTAACCACAGAGCAAGATGTTATTGAGCGAGTGGGTTTTCATAACGTAGGTAAAGCGCAGCAACATGGCTTAATTGTAATGAGCATTGATGATGGCGAAGGGCTAACAGACTTAGACCCTGCATTTGACGCGCTTGTTGTCGTGATTAACGCAACCGAGCAAACCCTTAGCCATACTATTGCCACCGCAGCGGATTTTGAATTACACGATGTATTAAAAAACAGTGTTGATGCAAGCATGACCGATGCTAATTTTGCTGCTGGCGATAACGAAGGCACATTTACTGTACCGCCTTACACATTAGCTGTATTTACTAAAAACCAAGGTGAGAGCCAAGGTGCTGGTTTAAGTGCAAATGCGACAGTGGGTGCACCTGATGTAGTACCTTATGGCAGCACCGCTGTGTTTGTGCGCGGGACTTTAAACGACTGGGGCACACGCGATGCATTTGAATATATTGGCGAGGGTGAATACCGTATAGCAATTGCACTGAGCGCTGGCGATTACGAATTTAAAATTGCCTCTGAAGATTGGTCTACAGTTGATTTTGGCGCGCTTACTGACGCTGATAAAGATGTAGTTGAAAACCAAAGTGAGGCATTAACGCGCTCAGGTGCAAACATGACATTCAGCGCTGCTATTGATGCAACCTATGTATTTTCACTTGATGCTTCAAACCCTGAAAATCCAACGCTTACTTTATACAACGAAGAGCCATTTATAGGCACTGCTATTTATGTGCGCGGTACGCTTAATGACTGGGGAGTAACCGATGAGCTAAGTTATAAAGGTAAAGGCATTTACACCTTTACTAAAACACTGAGTGCTGCAAGTTATGAATTTAAAGTAGCGTCAGAAGATTGGAGCACGGTTGATTATGGATCGGCTGAGGGTGATGCCAGTGTAATGGTTGGCACCGCTGAGCAGTTGTCGGTTGCGGGCGCGAATATGACCATCGACATTGCAGAAGAAGGTGAATACCAGTTTATATTTGACGCCAGTGATTTAAATAACGTATCGCTAAAAGTGCTCAACGCTGAAATGTTTGCACAAACAACGGTATTTATTCGCGGCAGCTTAAATGACTGGAGTACTGATAACCCGCTTATGTACGAGGGTGATGCAATTTACTCTACATCAATAGATTTAGAAGCAGGTGACTACGAATTTAAAGTAGCGTCTGAAGATTGGAGTACCGTTGATTACGGTGGAGCAGGCGATACGCCGGTAGTGGCAATTGATGAACTAACACTACTTGAAGCCGTAGGTGCCAATATAGCACTAAATATTACCGAACAAGGTACTTACTCCTTCAAGGTAATAGGCCCAGATAGAGAGAATGTGAGCTTACTTATCAGCAAACAGTAGCGGTTATATTTTCCCAGACCTAAGCCGAGCATAGCCCTGTATGCTCGGCTTTTTTGTATGTACATAAGTGTGTGAAAGTATATTTGAATGCTAATTATAAATGTTTGGACTAAATTGCATTCAATATTAGATTGGCGTACTTTTATAAATCCCCAACCATACAAAAGAAAGCTAATGAGTAACTTAACCTTAAAAAGTGCTAATTTTGATCCTAAAGTAAAACAATACTGGATGGTTACTGCCTCGCTATTTGCAATGTTGGCTCTTGTTACTATACCGCTTATACCTATCATTTTACTGATTGTATGGCTGGTGAGCGGACGAATACTCGCAGCTATGTCAGCTGACTTATTACCACAAAAATTGGTAGTTAAACGTGGCATATTATTTAAAGAAGAAAAATCTATTCCGCTTGAAAAAATAACAGATGTAGGGTTAAGCCAAGGGCCGCTCATGCGAATCTTTGGATTATATCGTTTAAGCTTTGAAACAGCAGGGCAGTCAGGAAATGGTGCTTTAGTGTCTTTGCTTGGTGTAGTTAATGCGAGTGAGTTTAGAGAGGCGATACTTGAGCAAAAAGATGTATTGGCAAACCAAGGTAAAGCGTCGCAGCAGGCAACAGAGCAAAGTGAGAAAGAGCTACTGAGATCACTTACTTATAGTGTTAAAAATATTGAGCAGATGCTACTTGTTTTACTTGATGAAAGGCAGCAAAAGTAGCCTGTTTTAAAATTGTAAAGCTTATAAGGATATTTTTATGAATACGGAAATAGAAAATATATTTAATAATTATCCTGAGATAGCAAAAAGTAAGCTTATAAAATTACGAGAGTTAATTTATACCGTAGCACAAGAGCAAAACTTAGGAGCTGTTGAAGAGTCTTTAAAGTGGGGAGAGCCAAGTTATAACACAATAAATGGCAGCCCCATTCGCGTAGGCTTTAAGGGCTCCTCGTGTTATTTGTTTTTTCATTGCCAATCAAAGCTAGTAAGCACATTTAGAGAGTTGTATTCCCACACTCTCACTTTCGAAGGTAACCGGGCAATTGTATTAAATAGTGAAAAGCCATTACCAGAATACCCAGTTAAAGAGTGTATTAAATTAGCACTGACTTATCACAAAGTTAAACGCCTACCTTTACTAGGCGCATCATTATAAGTATTCAGTTGATGTTTAAAACACACTACATATTTGGTTTGCGTCACAGGTAATAACGGTTACGTTTTCATAACCCACACGCGTTAACGCTTCTGCTCCCAACGTTGCGCGCGCACCACTTGCGCAGTGCACGTAAATAGGGCGAGCTGCGTCTTTTTCTATTTCCATCAGTTTCATCTCGAGTAATCCACGCGGAATATTTATAGCGCCGGCAGCCGATTTTGTCGCGTGCTCTGCAGGTTCTCGCACATCAATAAGTAAACCTTTATTTTGTTCAAGCTCGAGTTTTGCTTGCGCTGCGTCAATACGGCGTTGGTTAGGTGTGATAATTTTTAGTAAGTCAGGGATTGATGTAAGCATTAGTTTGTAAATCCTCTTTTTCTTAAAAAAGACATTAATGAGTGCTACTTGGTATAAGTAGGTGAATTGAGTTAATACTTATAAATAACGTTAAAAACTGAAAGTTACTTTATATAAAGTAACTTAATAGTGCGGATACTGCTACAGCACTTCCGCCGATTAATAAAACGGCATCGCTAGTTTCATGGCCATCTTAATATTAGTAAAACCTAATGTTAATTATATTAGAACTTGCTAATGTAAAAGTCTATACTTAAAAAGGTATCAAAAAGAGAAATAATAAAAATGAATATTGAACAACTAGCTGTCAACGCAGAGCAAGCCGAACAGTTTTTAAAATTAATGGCTAACAAAAATCGCTTAATGATTTTATGTAGTTTATTACAAGGTGAGCAAAGTGTAGGTGAGCTAAATAAAAATGTACCTTTAGCACAGTCAGCGTTATCTCAGCATTTAGCAAGTTTACGCAAGGCAGATATGGTTGCTACTCGCAGAGAAGGGCACACTATTTATTACTCATTGACCGATCCAAAAGTTGAGTCGATCATTGCTTTGCTATATGAGTGGTTTTGCCGACAAGAAAATACTAAATAAACGTAGCTATTTCATCGAGTGATTTTTTATCCAGTGCATGAGCAGGTATTGTTGCATCATCACTTGGGTAGCCTGTAATAAGTAGCATGTATGGGCGTTCGTTATCTTTATCGCGATTACATATGTCGGTTAAAAAACTCATTGGCTTTGGAGTATGAGTAAGGGTTGCCAAACCACTGCGGTGCAAAGCTTGAATTAAAAAGCCGGTAGCTAAGCCAACAGACTCATGCACATAATAATTCGTATTTTTATCATCGCTGCTTACGCCGCCCTTTTTTTGACTAAATACAGCTATAAGCCAAGGTGCATGCTCTAAATAAGGTTTATTGGCGTCGGTACCTAACGGTTTTAGCGCATCTAACCATTCTTCACCTGCTCTGCCTTCGTAAAAAGAACGCTCTAATTTTTCTGCGGCTTCTCTTATTTGTTTTTTTACATCGCTACTGTTTATAGCCACAAAATGCCAAGGCTGATGATTCGCTCCACTTGGTGCTGTGCCAGCTGCTTTTATACATGCTTCAATAATATTTTTTGGTACTGGGCGATCGCTAAAGCTGCGAATGCTATGGCGGCGTTGGCTGGTTTGTAAAAACTCGTTAGCACGATTTAGCATTTCTTCATGTGGATATTCTATAAAGTCATTTAACGGCTGGCTTTGGTGATCTTGCATGGCTTTTCGCTTCTTATAAAGGGTATACGGATTTAATGGTTGATGAGGCACATTTCTCCCACTAACCGGTTACTGCCCTCAGATGGTTGATAGATCGACCCCGAAGTTGAGTTCCTCGGCTAAGTCCGGCAGACCGTAACCGATGGTTTTCTTGTAGAACGGAGAGACCTTCGCAGTCGGGGCCTTCTTCTTGTGCTTCGTGGTGTAGAGCATTCGTGCCCGCATCACCTCGAAAGAGTAGCCACGTCCCTCCCGGTTCTTGTCCTTGGCCAGTCGGTTGATGGACTCAGTGTAAGCGTTGGTGACGGGCATGCCCGTCTCGAAGTAGGTCATGATCTCTTCGCGCCAGTTGCCCACCGCCCTGACCAAATCGCTCCAGACTTCCTTCTGTCTCTTCGGGATGGTGGCTATCCAATCGTCCAGGGCGACTTCTGCCTGGGGCCGTGTGGTAACGTCCCAGATGCCGTAGAAGCGTTCCTTGTGCTCGTAGGCGGCCAGCAGTTGCGGGAATGCGCCTGTCCAGGTCTCCATGATGAGGCGTTCCCGGTCTGAGACTTCGTGAGCACGTTTCAGCAGGATTTCCGGTCTCCCTTGAGGGTTCGGCTCTGGGAAGGCTTCAGCTCCTTTCTGAGGCCCTTGCGCACTTTCTCCAAGGCATCGTTTGACATACGCACCACATGGAACTTATCGACCACGATGCGTGCCTGTGGCAGCACCGTCTTGACCGCCG
>NZ_AUTL01000107.1:0-69771 GCF_000498015.1 Pseudoalteromonas sp. TAE79 | reverse complement strand
CTAAGTATAGGGCGTTGCGCTATTTTGCACGCTGACCCACCAATACTGCCGAAACAGGTTACGGTTAGTTGTGTACCTCTAACTTCTTATGGCTTCCTTCAGACCCCACCGTTGGCCAGTGACGCCCTTGCCATTCAGATTATCTTCCCCTTAGTCAGGGTGATAAGGCATCTTTCAGCCTATCGGGTTTGCCAGCTTCGCTGGGCAAACAAAAAAACACGATAGTGATAAACACATCGTGTTTTTTGTAACACTTAGGGTTAAGCGAGGGCTTTAACTTCATCCCATAAGCGTGCAACTAATGCCTTGTCTTCTTCGTTAAGCTCGCCGTTGCGATATGCTTTAACTAAGCTTTGCTCTACAGTTTCGTTTAGCTCATCTATACTGATTGTCAGCTTTTCTACTTCGGCATAACCAACTGCAAGATCAAAATGACCTCGTAAATAGCCGCCAGCAAATAACTCATCGTCAGTTGCTTTTATTACTAAATCATCGAAGTACTGCTGGGCTGCATCGATATAGTTCACTAAACTCATTTATTAATCTCCTGGTTTTGCAAAGCACCTATATTTTCAATGTTGTGGTGCCCTACTGCATACATAATATGGTCGTTAAATCCGGTGGTTACTTTAATATAACCCGTTAATTCATCATCTAATTCGCCATCGCCTGTATCACAAATAAGGGGGCGACCATTAAGCGCTTGTAGTTTTGTTTTAGTTGCTACTACAATAATATTTTCTTTGCCAATTGCGCGTATAAGCACAGGACTCAATTGCTGGTTACCACGGCCAAATATATGCCCTTGCCCGCCAATGAGCGTAATGACTAACTTAGTACTTTGATCATGTGTAAGCTCAAGTAATTGTTTAGCCGTTAAATCTTGGGCAACTAAGGTTTGATCTTTTATTAAATCAACACCAAGTAACGTATTTTCAAGCCCCATTTCTTCCATTATGGCTTCAANCCGTTGAGCCGCTACCCATAATATAAAATGTGTCTTCATCCATTTGCGATACAACATGCGCTGCAATGTCGGCAAGTACGAGTTCGTCGGTTTCTTTACCGCCATTTTTAACCGCTTGCATATAGCGTACTTCGCTAGGTGTTTGCATTTCGCCGTAGCGTTTGGCTTTTACTGTGCCTTGCCTGAAAGCATCTTCATCTATATCCATTACATCTGCATCGGCTAAGGTAACTAACTCACCCTTAACCAGCATTTCGACTACGCGCCCTGCAGCCTTTGGCGTGATAGCGTAAACACCAGAATGAATTTTACAACCTGCGGGAATACCAAGTACGGGAATGGTATCCTCTATTGCATGGCAAATGTTACGTGCTGTACCGTCGCCTCCGGCAAATAAGACCAAATCAACACCAGAGTTTTTAAGTATTTTTGCGGCTTGTTCTGTGTCATCTGGGGTTGTTATTGCAGAAGTGTTATATACAACCTCTACATTAAAGCCCAAAGCTTTTGCTGTTTGCTCACCCATGTCACCGTTAACAGTGTAAATAGTTAAGCGTTCTTTATAAGGTAATAGCACCTCAAGCGCTGCTTTTGTTCGGCTATTTGCTTTTGGCTCTGCACCTAATTCAATTGCTTTAGCGGCTGTGTGTGCGCCATCACTGCCTTTTAAGGCAACTGTGCCGCCTAAACCTGCTACAGGGTTTACAATTAAGCCTAATTTAAACGCCATTACAAAGCTCCTTTGGGTGTTGCCAATTAAATTGCTGCGCTGTTAATGGCCACGGTGTATTGTAAAAATCACAGAGTGCTTTTAAAAGTGATTCTGTACGAGAGTTAAAGCCATTTTCGATTAACGATAATACCCGTGCATATACTCGCTGCTGAAAATCAAACCGACATGTTTGCTCGCCGTTTAAGTTATCCACCGACACATTAAAATTAAACCCTGCTGCGGTGCTTAATAACCACTCTATCGCTTGGGGCTTTACTTCTACATTTTCAAACTCAGCTTGTTTTTGTTTGTCGCGCCCGTCTGGGCAGTACCAATAGCCGTAATCTTCTAATAACCGACGTGCATCACCGGCCACCAGCCAGTGTGCTAGCTCATGTAATGCACTGGCATAAAAACCATGCGCAAATACAACTTGGTGATATGGCACCTGCTCTGTTGCTGGTAAATACACAGGCTCACAATCGCCTTTTATCAGTCGTGTATTGTGACTTTGATAAAAAGTGCGCTCAAAAATTGAAATTAGATCAGCTATTTGATGCATAAAAATTGATTAATTCGTCTCGGTTACAGCGCCATATTAGCGCACTAAAAACGAGACGAATTGTACGGGCTTTTACAACTAAAGTAAAAATAAGGCGTGATAGTAAAATATAAGCGGACTAATCTTTCACTTTATTGATATTTTTAATAATACCTAAACAGTAAAGAGTATTACCAAGTTCTTTACGTTGTGTTTTTTCACCTGAGGTTTTATTGGCTAAGCTAGTTAACATATCGTACCGTTTACGTAGAGTTAGTATATATCTGGCATGTCTACGGCATTCAAAGCAATGAGTACAGTGAGAATCAACCCAAAAATCAAGTACCTCAAACCAATATTGCTGCTCTTGAGCAAAAAAATAAATGCCTTAGAGCAACTTTCGCACTTCTCTTCAATATCAACATAAAGTGCCCGAGGGTCAATGGCATAGTTTTGCTTTTTTATATCTGCCAATATTGCCGTATCAGGGAAGTATTTAAGCCTCGAGTAATGCCAGTGCGCATTCTCTATCGTCTCTATTGTCACTGAGGTATTGGTAGTTATCGGTTTATTGCCATACCTTGGGTGATTTAGATACATGAGCTGCCTAGTTTAAACTTATGATTTTAAGGCATAGAACATGCCATATGAAGAACAATAATTATACAGGCGTTCCTGCTTCATCACACTCTACAATATCGGTTTCGGTTAATGCCTGAGTGATCCATACTTGTAATACTGGGCAACGCATAGCAAAGTCACAATATTGTTGCGCCTCTGGCGATAACGTAATTTGATATGTTTTTTAAACGCAATACAATAGGTACGTACATAGCATCAGCAATACTAAAGTCACCAAAAAACCACTCATTTGGAAACACATCTTGTTGCTGTGCAAATATCTCGTCTATACGGGCTATGTCTTTTAATGCTTCGCTCGATAGGTCTACTTTACGGGTAGCTCTTATATTCATTGGCATTTCGCTGCGCAGCGCCATAAAGCCTGAATGCATTTCAGCGCTTAGCGCACGCGCTTTAGCTCTTTGGGTAATATATTTTGGCCATGCAGCGCCTGATAAGTAAGCATCGTTAATATATTCACAAATTGCTAGCGAATCCCATACCTGTAAATCGCCATCAATTAACGCTGGAACTTTTTGCACAGCAAAGGTCTTTTTTAGTTCATTGTAAAAATCAGGGGTGTCGAGTACCAGCTGGGTTTCACTAAACTCAACATCAAACCTACTCATTAAATACCATGCGCGTAATGACCAGCTGGAGTAGTTTTTATTACCGATGAATAATTGCATATTGTAAATACCAAAGTGAATAGACGCTCCTACCTTACTAGGTGATTGAAAAACCAACAACACTTTGTTTAAAGTCTCTTTGCTAACGGTTACTTAAAACTATTAATTAATTACTCACTTAACTGCTTGTTTAAATGTTTTTTTAATAGTTGTGTATTACGCGTGTTAGCTTTAAAAAACGCATCAAAAATATCACCAAAAAATGGTACTAAACCGCCCACAAAATCTATGAGCATATTGATAATCATCTTAGTCTTTATACGTTTACTCACACCTAAACGCTGCGCTTCTATAAGCACATAGCTTGATAAAATTAGCCCTGCGGCATCACCTATAACAGGAATTAAACCAATCACCGCCTCCAAACCTATATTAAACTTAGTAAAAGGAATGCCAATGCTGTTATCGGTTAACTTACTGAAACGTTCTAAGCGGGCTATTGCAGCTTGGGCTTTTATTTGTGAGTGTTCATTAATATTATCGTTCATGATTACTACCCTCCTTCTTGCAGTATATAGGGCTTACTTGAACAACTCCTGAAAGGCTCTTAACTAAATTACAGATATAAAAAAACGCGGTAATCCGCGTTTTCTTATAATTATAAATACTTACACTGAGCCGTTAATTGGCCCGTGTTCGTGGTTTACATGTGGGTTTTGTCCGCGTTGACGCAGTAAGTGGTCCATTAAGGTAATAGCCATCATTGCCTCAGCAATCGGGATTGCACGAATGCCAACACACGGATCGTGACGACCTTTAGTGATCATCTCTACCGCTTCGTTGCTTGTATTAATACTCTTACCCGGAATAGTAATGCTCGACGTTGGTTTTAGCGCAATAGAAGCAATAATATCTTGCCCTGTCGAAATCCCCGCAAGTACACCACCTGCATGATTTGATGTAAAACCTTCAGGGGTTAGCTCGTCGCGATGCTCAGAGCCTTTTTGCTCAACTACGTCAAAGCCATCACCAATTTCAACGCCTTTAACTGCGTTAATACTCATTAATGAGTGTGCAAGTTCGGCGTCAAGACGGTCAAATACTGGCTCACCAAGGCCAACTGGTACATTGCTTGCCACTACTTTTACTTTAGCGCCAACTGAGTCACCTTGCTTTTTAAGGTCACGCATATATTCGTCAAGTGCTTCAAGCTTACTTGCATCAGGGAAAAAGAATAAGTTGTTTTCCACTTCATCCCAGTCAAACGTTTCCGCCTTGATAGGACCAAGCTGACTTAAGCATGCTTTAACTTCAATACCATGAAATTGCTTTAAGTATTTTTTAGCAATAGCACCTGCCGCTACGCGTATCGCGGTTTCGCGTGCAGACGAACGGCCACCACCGCGATAATCGCGCAAGCCGTACTTATGCCAATACGTGTAATCGCCATGACCTGGGCGAAATACATCTTTAATTTTGCCGTAATCTTGCGAGCGTTGATCGGTGTTTTCAATCAATAAACCAATGCTAGTACCTGTGGTTTTACCTTCAAAAACGCCTGCTAATATTTTTATTTGATCGCTTTCACGGCGCTGCGTTGTATAACGGCTTTGGCCTGGTTTTCGGCGATCTAAATCAATTTGTAAGTCGGCCTCTGTGATTTCGAGACCTGCGGGAGTACCATCAACAACGCCGCCTAATGCAACGCCGTGGCTCTCACCAAAGGTGGACACTTTAAATAACTGCCCAATGCTATTACCTGCCATTAACTTTCCTCATTCCTAATGACTACCAATAGCCAAGCACAGGGCTTGGCTATTCATTTTTTACTTATTTTGCAAAATACTCATCTAGCTGCTTTTTACTAATTACAAATACACCTAAGCCGCCTTGTTCAAATTCAATCCATTCAAACGGCGCGCCCGGATACAGTGCATCCATATGTACCATAGAGTTACCAACTTCTACAAATAACAAACCGTTATCAGTTAGATGTTCACTCGCTTCGCTCAATATAGTACGGGTTACATCTAAACCATCGTGGCCTGATGCAAGCCCAAGCTCTGGCTCATGATGAAATTCGCGTGGTAAGTCAGCCATATCTTCTGCATCAACATACGGTGGGTTTGCTACTATAAGGTCGTATTTTTGACCTGGTACACCGCTAAATACATCAGACTGAATCGGTAACACGCGATCACTCAACATGTAATCGTTAATGTTAATGTCTGTGACTTCAAGCGCTTCATACGATATATCTACCGCATCAACTTGTGCCTGCTCAAAAGCTTGCGCAAGTGCAATTGCGATACAACCCGAACCCGTACATAAATCTAATATACGGTTTACCGATTGTGGCTCTTCAAGCCACGGCGTAAAGCGGTTACTAATAAGCTCGGCAAATGGTGAGCGAGGTATAAGTACACGTTCATCAACATAAAACGGCATACCCGCAAACCATGCAATGTTTGTTAAGTAAGGTACTGGTGTGCAGTCGTTAATACGTTCTGCAATAAGACCCGCAAGTCGGTTTTTTTCTGTGCTTGTTAAACGCGCGTGCATTAATTCTTTTGGCGCATCAACAGGCAAGCTAAGCGCAGGCAGTAATAAGCTTACAGCTTCATCCCATGCGTTATCTGTACCGTGTCCAAAAAATATACTACTACTTGCAAATTGGCTTGTAGTCCAACGTAACCAGTCATGTAAAGTTGACAGTTCTGCAACGGCTTCTTCGAGTGTTGCTTCTTCTATTTGTAAATCGCTCATATATTTTTACCTGTATTAGCTTACTGACTGTTTTGAGTCTTTAAGACGATTGCATTGCCTATCTGCGCTGGGCAAATTACAATTGCCCCTCATTTAAGTATTGTACCGCCTTTTGCGCTGCGTTTTTACGTTTTTTTGTTTAGGTAATAGTTATGAAAAAAGACACTCCATCACATTCGTCCCTAAGCAATGACGACATAAGCTTATTTCGTCAAACGATCACAGGCGCCAAAGTATTTAAACAAGATACTCATCGTTTTGATACAAAGCCTAAGGTGTCACAAGCTAAGCAATTTGCCCAGCAAAAAAAGCAGGCTCAATCTGAATTTTTCTTCTCAGACGTTTATATTCCCGATATAGACACCCACGGCACGGTTAAATATGTAAAACCTGGCCAAAATACTTTCCTAGCTAAACAGCTTCGCCGTGGTGACTTTGCACCCGATTTGACGCTAGATTTACATGGCTTAAATAAAGAACTTGCTAAAGACGAACTCGCTGGACTCATTCACGAATGTAAAAAGCAGCATTATTATTGTGCATGTGTAGTGCACGGTATTGGTGGCGGCGTACTAAAGCACAAAGTGCCTCAGTACTTAGTACAGCACCCTGACGTAATAGCGATGCACCAAGCCCCTCTCGAATATGGTGGAAGAGGCGCTGTACTTATTTTAATTAATTTACCGCAAAGTGATGAATTTAGACGCTAACTTTAGCCATTACTAGGATGTAACTACGTGCATATTTTTTCAATTATTTTTCCGCTCATTTTTATTGTGGCACTGGGTTATGGATGTTGTAAGTTAAAGTTTTTTAACGAACAACACATTGCGGGTCTAAGTAAATTTACTTTTTATGTGAGTTTACCGGCCTTTTTAGTACTAAATATGTCGCAAATAAACTTACAGCAAAGTATTAGCCTTTTTGCATTTTTGAGCTTTTACATACCTGTTTTGAGTGTGTTTGGATTAGGCATTTTAATTGACCGCTTTTACTTAAATAAGCCATGTCTCAATAATAAAGCAATAAATTATCAA
This sequence comes from Pseudoalteromonas sp. TAE79, assembly GCF_000498015.1. Classification (NCBI taxonomy): domain Bacteria; kingdom Pseudomonadati; phylum Pseudomonadota; class Gammaproteobacteria; order Alteromonadales; family Pseudoalteromonadaceae; genus Pseudoalteromonas; species Pseudoalteromonas sp. TAE79. The sequence continues at coordinate 62,498 of NZ_AUTL01000107.1, read as the reverse complement.
CAACACAGCGTATTTGGTTTGGCAGGAAGTTATTCAAATATGGTGTTGGTAGGTATCCCAATTGTTATAGCGTCACTGGGTAAAGAGATGATTGCTATTGCATTTATGATCATCACCTTTCATAGCACATTGCTATTTGCCCTGACCTTTTTAATTGGGGCAAAAGGAAGTGCTGAAAACTTCTCATGGTATAACTTTAGCAAGAGTATGGTGCTAAACCCTATCGTACTGAGTATTGGTTGCGGGTTGATCATTAATGTATCTGGGCTTAGCTTATATGACAATTTAGTAAGCAGTATAGATTTACTCGCCAAACCCGCTATTCCGTGTGCTTTATTTGTACTAGGCGCAAACTTAGTATTTTATAAAATAGCCTCAAACTGGCAGCCCGCGCTTATATCTTCATTATTAAAAATTATTATATTACCGGCTGGGGTATTTGTTGCAGCAACTTATGTGTTTGAGTTAGATGAGCAAATAAGAAATGTGCTAGTTCTATTGAGTGCATCACCTGTAGGGGTAAATGCTTACTTAATTGCGTGTCAGTTAAAACAGCATCAAGCAACGCTTGCAGGGACGGTGGTACTTTCTACTATATTGTGTATGTTGAGTTTTAGCTTTTGGTTGGCTATTTTGCTTTAAACAACTATATAACTAACAAAACTGCCATGAGCTATATAATTGTTTGATCAAATTACTTTAAGGCCGCTACAACAGATATTTCTACGAGTAGTGCATCACGTGCCATTTTAGCTTCCACACAGGCACGTGCTGGTGCATAACCCTCGGGTACCCATGCATCCCATACTGCATTCATATCAGCGAAGTATTCCATGCTCTTTACATAAATAGTCGCGCTAAGCATATGTTCTTTTGAACTCCCTGCTTCATCAAGCAGCGCCTCTACTTTATCAAGCATAGTTTGAGTTTGCTCTTTAATACCTTTTTGCGCGTCGGCGCATACCTGCCCACATAAATAAACAGTGCCGTTGTGTTTTACTATGCGGCTCATGCGCGCACCTGTTTGTAAGCGTTCTATCGTCATATTACTTTTCTCAATTATTTATATTAAAGGTTTTCTGGGGCATTTATACTTATATAACTACTACGCTGGGTTTGCTCATCATAACTAATAACAGCAACAGCACCTGTATTAAAAATTGGCATATTACCAGGGCTTAATTGGTCCACTAAATAACTTACAATAGGCATGTGTGCCACTATAAGCCATGTGTTGCATTGGGGATGAGTAGCAATAAGCGTTTCAAGATAGTCAGCAGCAATTTGAGGTTTGCCTTCGGGGATAATATCGGATGTGGTTTCGCTAAATTTAAATACGTTATTTTTAGCCACACCTGCAGCTGTTTGCTGTGCACGAATGTAAGGACTAACTAACAGTGCATCAGGGCAATGTGCTTTACTGAGCCAAAGGCCCATTTTTTCAGCTTCATCGTGCCCTGCTTGGGTTAAATTTCTACCTGCATCATCAGCCTGCATGGGTGTTGCTTCGCCGTGGCGCATTATTAGGATTGTTTTCATAAAAAATCAACCGATTAAAGAATATAAAACAGTAGCCAGTTTGCCCATTTGTCAGCTATATTAACAACATAAATCTATTTATTTCTAAATAATTCTTTCATGAGATTCAGGTAAATCTTTAAGCTGTATTTCGCTTTCCTGAAGCCATCATCTGTTGTTAACAAGTAAACGTTTAGTTTCAGGAGCATCATTTGAATATCAGCCGCAATGATAACAGAGCATACCGCGCCTTTACACTGGACAATGGTCTAAAAGTACTATTAGTGCAAGATAAAGATTCTACAAAAGCGGCAGCATCAATGGCAGTTAACGCCGGGCATTTTGACGATCCTCTTGATAGGCAAGGCCTAGCACACTTTTTAGAGCACATGCTTTTTTTAGGCACAGACCAATACCCAGATTCAGGCAGTTTTAATAATTTTGTTTCGCAAGCTGGCGGGAACACTAATGCGTGGACTGGCACTGAGCATACCTGTTACTTTTTTGATATTAATAACCAAGAATTTGAACAGGCGCTTACCCAATTTAGCCGTTTTTTTATTGCGCCACTTTTAAATTCAGCCGAAACAGAAAAAGAACGCAACGCAATTGAAGCCGAGTTTAAACTAAAAATAAAAGACGATGGTCGCCGTATTTATCAAGCCCACAAAGAAACGGTAAATCCAGCTCATCCATTTGCTAAATTTTCTGTAGGAAACCTACAAACCTTAGCTGACAGAGAGCGCTGTATTAGTGATGAGCTTCGCGACTTTTTTAATAGTCAGTACCAAGCTCAGTGGATGACTTTAGTTATTTGCGCAAACGAAACATTAAACACACTACAAAGCTGGGCACAAACTTACTTTGGCGCAATTAAGGGTAATAAAAACCTCAAAAAGCCAGAGATCAGTGAGCCACTCTATCGCAAACAAGACATAGGAAAAATACTTCATATTGAGCCGCATAAGCATATGCAAAAACTTATCATAAGTTTTGCTATGCCTAATATTGACGACTTTTATCGCCACAAAACAGTGAGTTTTATTGCCCATTTACTTGGCTATGAAGGCGCGGGTTCTCTTTATTCTATTTTAAAAGAGCAAGGCTGGATAAACGCGCTTTCTGCTGGCGGTGGTATTAATGGCAGCAACTTTAAAGACTTTAATATTAGTTTAGCGCTTACCGATGAAGGTATTGAATACTTCGAAGACATTATTGAAATGGTGTTTGAATACATTTGCTTAATTAACGATAACACCGAAAAATTGCCGCGCTTATACCAAGATAAAAAAAATCTATTACAAATAGCATTCGATAACCAAGAAAAGTCACGCTTGATTGATTGGGTCAGTAATTTAAGCATTAATATGCAGCATTACGACGAAGCAAATTACGTGCAAGGCGACTATTTAATGGAAGGCTTTAAAAAAGCGACCCACGAAATGGCCATGCAGTGGTTAACGCCACATAATATGCGCATCGTACTTATACATCCAGATGTAGAGCCTGAACATAAAACCGCATGGTACAACACACCATATAAAGTAGAACATATTTCACCTAATTGGCTTGATGCACTTAGCGAGATAAATAAACCGCTGAGCGAAATGCTGCTGCCTACCGCTAATCCTTATTTGACAAAAGAAGTGGTGTTATTTGATGTCATAAAACCACAAACGAAACCCGAGTTATTAGTAAAAGAACCCGGTTTTGACTTTTGGTTTAAACAAGACAACACATTTCGTGTTGCTAAAGGTCATTTTTATTTGGCCATGGATTCTGATTTTGCCGTAAAAGATGTAAAGCATATGGCACTCACCCGCTTATTTACAGATTTATTTATGGATAGCGTAGGCGAGCAATTTTATCCTGCAGAACTTGCAGGACTTAGCTACCACTTAACCTCGCATCAAGGTGGATTAACTCTACATACCGCTGGGCTTTCATCCAGTCAGTTAGAGCTTGTTGATCAATTAATAGATGCTTTATTTAATGTAGAAATTTGTGCAAAACGCTTTGCTGAATATAAAAAACAACTTGTAAGGCATTGGCGCAATAGCAACCAAAACAAACCAGTCAGTGAGTTATTTAGTATTTTAGGCGCAAAAATAATGCCTTGGAACCCTCAACCTGGGGAGCTTGCATCGGCATTAAAAAACACCTGTTTTCAGCAATTTAATGAGTTCAGAACAGACTTTTTTAAAGCACTACATGTTGAATCATTTTTACATGGTAACTGGCAGCAAAGTGATGCATTAGCCTTTCAAAAAAAGGTCGCCGAACACCTAAAAAACGCAGCCATAATTGAAGATTTAAGACGCCCCCTTTTTGAAATTAAAAAAGTAACTCGCTACGAGTTAGAACTTCCTTGTAGCGACCATGCAATGGTTATTTACTATCAAGCGCAAATGGATTGCGTGGCCGAAAAAGTAAAAATGATGGCGTTAAATCATTTAATTAATCAAGATTACTTTAACGAGTTACGAACAACACAACAGCTAGGTTATTTAGTGGGCGCAGGTTATGCACCTTTTAATACTCGTGCTGGAATAGCATTTTATGTGCAGTCACCTAAGTTTGATGCAAAAACATTATTGCATCGTCATAACAGCTTTATTAAAAAATACCTTGATAACATTGATGCACTTGATGAAAACGATTGGCAACAGCAAAAACATGGCCTTAGTACTCATATTGCAGAAAAAGATAAAAACTTGCGCCTGCGCTCACAACGGTTATGGCTTGCTATTGGTAACAGAGATCATGAATTTCATATGCAGCAGCGACTTTTAGATGCCCTAAACGCACTAACACTAAGAGAAGTAAAAGTTTATGCACTAAGCCTATTTGATGATAATAGACCAAGATATGAGCTTTTAAGCTCGGCGAAAGTCAGTAAATCTCAAAATATGCCCGTTTACTCTCAATCTCTTTGACTCTAGGTTTAGCTTGTTTTAAATTATCATTTGTAAATTAGAAGTAATCAAAAAATGATAAAAACAATAATAAAACTAAGCATGCTTGTAGTACTTGCTTACTCATTTGAGCTTTTTGCCTTTGAGTCATCACTTAATTACAACTCAGACAATATACTTATACTAGCAAGCGCCATTATATCGCTTGCTTTGCCGTACCTGTTATTTGTAATCCACAAACTTAGACGTTCACGCCGCCAACTTCGACTTTCGGAAAAACGCCTTAAAAGTACCGTAGAAGGTAGCGGCGATACACTTTGGGACTGGAACATAAAAACAGGCGAAGTTATTCGCATTAACGATAAGTATTTAATGGACTCAACTACGTTAATGGGGTTTCCACCAAATAAAGGCCTTATCCATCCTCACGATATTAATAACGTTGAGCACTTGCTAAAAGTGCACTTTGCAGAGCAGTCTGCTTTTTTTGAAGCCACCTACCGAATCAAAGATACTTTTGGTCGTTGGCACTGGGTGCTCGATCGCGGAAAAATAATTGAAAAAGACGCCAACTTATCCCCCCTTAGAATGACAGGTACCGTTCGCGATATATCACAGTTAAAATCAACTGAAGAGCGCTTAAACCTTTTTGCAAAATGTGTTGAGTCGCTCACTGACGCCTTAGCAATTTATGATAAAAACTTTAAACTGGTTGATATAAACCCCAGCTTTTTAACCTTATTTGGTGGCGTACGCGAACAATACTTAGGAAAAGATTTTAGCCTATCTGGTTATGAGCCAAGCTACACAAACAGAATTATTGAAATAGTAAAAGAGCGCGAACATATTCAACAAGAAGTGAAGCTTCGTAATAGTGAGCGCATTTTATTGCCGATAGAAATATCGATAGATGAAATTAAAAACGATCAAAATCAAATAACTAATTATGTCGTTGTATATTCAGATTTAACAGAGCGTAAAAAAGCAGAATCGCAATTACATAACTTATCGAATCGAGATCGCACAACCAGTCTGCCTAACCGAAATTTATTTTTTACTGATTTGCAAAAGCTAGTAAAGCTCAATTCGCATCACGCCTTACTTGTGTTCGATTTAGATAACTTTAAAAAAATAAATGACTCGTTAGGACATCAGCTAGGTGACAGCTTATTAGCTAAACTAGCAATGCGCTTAAATAAACTAACCCGTGAAAATGATGTATTTTATCGTTTAGGCGGCGATGAGTTTGCTCTGGTAATGTCTGACACTAACGACATACATGTAATTACACGCATGGCTAAACAGTTTTTAGCAGCCATTGCTACACCATTTAAAATGGCAGGCCACGAACTGGCAATCACCTCAAGTGTAGGTATTGTATTATTCCCTGAAGACGGTAATACACCTGAACTGCTTTTAAAAAATGCAGATACCGCGATGTATCATGCTAAAAAGAAAGGTAATAGCTACCTATTTTTTAACGACACGATGAACCGTCAAGCCGTTAAACGACTGCAAATTGAAAACCTCATGCGCTTTGGTTTAAAAGAAGACCATTTTGAAGTGTACTACCAACCAAAAATGAATATTCGCACAGGCAAGCTAACCGGAATGGAAGCATTAGTGCGCTTTATTACACCCAAAAAAGGCATTATTAGTCCGGGAGTTTTTATACCTATAGCCGAGGAAACGGGCCAAATAATTGAAATTGGTGAGGTGGTATTAAACAAAGCCTGCAGAGACGTAAAAGAATGGCTAGATAGCGGTTTATTTAGCGGCCGAGTAGCTGTCAACTTATCAGCAAAGCAATTTAGCCTCCCCGATTTAACCTCTCGTATTGACGTTATTTTGCAAAAAAATGAATTACCTTCTTACTTTTTAGAGCTTGAAATAACAGAAGGTACTGTAATGGATGACCCTAAAGAAGCCATTGCAATTATGCGTTCGTTAAGTGCCCGAGGTATTCATTTAGCAATGGATGATTTTGGTACTGGTTATTCATCATTAGCGTATTTAAAGCAATTTCCGCTTAATACACTTAAAGTAGATAAAGCATTTATAGATGACATGACCAACGAACGTGGCCGTAATATGGTCGACTCAATAGTCACTATTGCACATAACCTTGATTTACATGTAGTGGCTGAAGGTGTAGAACAAGCTCATCAAATTGATATACTCAAAAAGCTTAATTGCGAAACAGTACAAGGTTATTACTATTCTAAGCCTCTATCAAAAAGTGAATTTACTGAATTTTTAAAGCAACAACAAACTAAAGCAGCCCCAAGCTTAATTAGAAAAAATAAAAATGTGGCGTCAATAAATTAAGGGCGCCATATACACGCATTTATTCCTACATTTCTTACTAAAGCACGACGATAATGTAGATTAAACAAGCACCAGGCTACAGGTCCAAGTAAACCGCCTAAAATCAGCCATCGCTTAATTGGCATGCCTTTTTTAATGGTTTCTAAATACATTAAAGCTATAAATGCACTGCTTAGTAAAACTATAAACAAAGCTACCCCTTAAAATTGCTCAAAAATACGGCGTTTATTCTAACGCTAACGTGATTAAATTTAAAGCAACAAATCCCCGCGCACAAAAAATCCGAACCTGTTAAACACAGATTCGGCTTTTAAAATTATAATTTACAAGTTACTTTTCAGCACGACCCATAAATTTGTGTTCAACAGTATTAATACGGATACGGTCACCTGTTGAAATATGCTCTGGCACAGAAATATTTAAGCCAGTAGACATACGTGCAGGTTTTGAACGAGCACTTGCAGATGCACCTTTAATAGATGGGTCTGTTTCTTCAACAACAAGTTCAACACTTGATGGTAAATCAAGTCCTACTGGCGCGCCATCAATAACAATGACGTGTACGCCTTGCGTTTCTTCATTAACAAACAAAATTTCTTCGCTAATAGCATCTTTGTTTAAGTTGTAAGGCGTGTAATCTTCATTATCCATGAACACATACTCGTCGCCATCAATGTACGATAGCATTACTTCACGGCGTGTTAAATCAGCCAGCGTTAGCATGTCACTGTCTTTGAATGTTTCGTCAACTTTACCACCGGTTACCACATCGTATAAACGCATACGGTATAAACTACCACCAGCACGACCTTGCGGCACAGAGCGCACAATATCTTTTACAACTAAAACGCGGCCATTGAAGTCAATAGCAGTACCTTTTTTAACATCACTCGCCTTTGGCATGTGTGAATTCCTATTATTTTTTTGATTGGCAGAAACATACCACGAACTGGATTTTGTTCAACTAAAATTACGTTGGTTTTACGCTACATGTTGTATTAGCTTGTAAAATTTTAATTTATACTAAAATACATATAATCAAATGTGAAAAAAACTGCTATGGTAGCTTTACCGAGTATGACTTCAAGGAATGGATCATGGACCAGAAAAAAGTACATGAGTATTTAGTTAAAAAACCACTTGTTCAGGTTACAAAACCATTTGCGCAAGAGGTTGATGTATATAAAGTGAATCATAAAATGTTTGCGACTCTTGCTATTGGCAATGACGGTCAAACTAATGATGATGGTGAGGTTATTTGGTGGCTTAACTTAAAATGCGATCCTGATGAAGCAATATCATTGCGTGATACTTTCCCGGCAGTGATCCCTGGTTACCATATGAATAAACGCTTATGGAACACAGTAATTTTAGACGGCACAATTGCACAAAGTGAAATTGAGAGAATGATTGATAACTCATTTAATTTAGTCGTAGAAAACATGCCAGAAAAAGACCGAAAAGCTATCGCACTTCACTTGTAGCACTTTTTGGGCTAGGCTACTAGCCCATTAAAACCTTACACCTTAAGCGTATAAATTAAATCGTCGTATAACTTTTCGCCTATTGTATGCACTTTAAAAAGTGTATCGGTATGGGTTAAGCCGCACTTACTAAGCACCTTTACAGAACCAATATTGCCACGCGTTACGACAGCTTTAAACTGCCTAATACCACATTCTTTCCAAGCCCAATCAATCACAGCTCTTAAAGACTCTGTCGCGTAGCCTTTATTAAAATACTCTGGCAATAATAAATAACCAAGCTCTGCGGTTTCTCCGTCATAGGCAAAGCCTGTAACACCCACTGGTTGTTTTGTTTTATTATTAATAATGAGTAAGCACAGTGGGTGGCGTGATTTAGTATTCCACTGAGGTAAGCGTATCTCAAAGCGGTTTCTTATCAGTGACTCCATTGGCATATCAAAACAATACTTAAGGACTTGAGGATCGCGATGAAGCGCTAGAAAAAGAGGCCAATCAGATTCTTCCATTTGGTACATGCTCAATCTTTGTGTAAATAATGTCATTAAGCTCCTCATTTAAATATTAAAAATCATAAAAAAACCGCATCTAAATGCGGTTTTTATAAACAGTAGAAACTTTATTCTTTTGTTTCAATCTCTTTAGTAACTTCAGGCTCAGTGACACTTTGCTCTTGTGGCTCAGTGCTTTGTACTTCAGGAGCTACAACCTCAACAGTTGCTGCATTATAAAAAGTAGTACCAGAGCTTGCCATTGTTACCAGTGACTCACATGGAGCAAAGTTAGCATCGCTGTTAGCTAGTGTAGACATATCAGAGCTTATTTTACTTGCGCCTAATTTATCCATATAGCTAAACGGGCCACCTAAAAATGGTGGGAAACCAATACCAAATATTGCACCAATGTCGCCATCACGAGGGCTTGCAATAATGCCATCATCTAAACAGCGTACTGCTTCGTTAAGCATTTTAGATACACATCGCTTAGCAATTTCGCTTTTGTTTAAACGTGGAGCTGGGGTAACACCCAATAGTTCGTAAACTGACTCATCAACCTTTTTGCCTTTTTTGTCGTATTCATAAAAACCACGACCGGACTTACGGCCAAGGCGTTTTGAATCAATCATACGCATAAATGCATCAGGGCCTTTAAAACGCTCACCTAATTCTTTTTCAAGAATTGGAGTAATTTTAGAGCCAATATCAATCCCTACTTCATCAAGTAGAGCCAGCGGTCCTACCGGAAAGCCAAACTCAACTAGGGCTGCATCAATCTTTTCAATTGGCTCACCCGCAAGCATTAAATTAGCAGCTTCGTTTAAGTAAGGCGCTAAAATACGGTTTACGTAAAAACCGGCCATGTCTTTTACAACAATTGGCGTTTTGCCTTGCTTACGTGCAAAGTTAACAACGCGAGCAATAGTCTCTTTAGATGTACCTTCGTGTGGAATAATTTCCACTAATGGCATTTTTTCTACTGGTGAAAAGTAATGTAAGCCAATTACATTTTCAGGACGTGCTGCCTGCGCTGCAATTTGCGAAATTGGTAATGATGACGTGTTACTAGCAAAAATTGTATTTTCTTGGCATTGCTGCTCTACGTCGGCAACCATACCTTGCTTAAGCGCAAGATCTTCAAACACAGCTTCTATTACTAAATCAATGTGTTTAAAGCCGCTGTAGTCTGTTGTACCTGTAATACGGTTCATTGTTAACTGCATATCAGCTTTAGACATAATACGGCGCTTAAGGCGCTTGTCTAAAATTTTGTAGGTGTAGCTCATTGCATTACTAATGCCCTGCTCTGCTACATCTTTAATACGTACCGGCACTTTAGCTTTAACAGCACTTACGTGCGCAATGCCAGCGCCCATTAGTCCACCACCTAAAACAGCGGTTTTGCTAATTGCTGGTGCGTCATCATTGCGCCACTCTTTTTTCATTTCAGTGGTTGCAAAGAAAATACCGCGAAGCGCTTTAGATTCATCACTCATTACAAGTGTTGCAAAGCTTTCAGCTTCTGTTTTATACGCTTTTAGCTCATCAAGCTCTACACTAGCTCGCACTGCTTTAATAATAGCTAGTGGTGCTGGGTAGTGCCCGCCCGTTTTTTTAAGTACGTTTTCTTTAGCTTTTTTAAAGATAAAGTTACGACCAAACGGGTTTGATTCTAATAATTTACTAATATTGTCGAGCTTTGGCTCTTTTGCTTGTGGCTTTTTCTTCGCGGCAAATTCTTTTGCTACTTTTAAAAGTACACTGTGCGGTACACAATCATCAAGCACGCCTGCTTTTTTAGCTTGCTTAGGACGAATTTGCTTACCTGTTAGCATCCACTCTAGTGCTTTTTGAATGCCTACAATTTTAGTTAAACGCTGCGTACCGCCACCACCTGGTAATAAGCCAAGTTGTACTTCAGGTAAGCCAATTTTTGTTAAATCGCTGTCGGTACCAATACGGTAATCACACGCTAAAGCAAACTCTAAACCACCACCTAATGCAGCGCCATGAATGGCACTTACTGTTGTGTATGGCAGTTTTGTCATATCAAAAAATGCCTGATGGCATAGTTCGCTAATCGCTAAAGCATCTTCACGCTTTTGAACGCTATCAAGCATTTTTACATCGGCGCCTGCAATAAAGTTATCGCTTTTTCCGCTTATAAATACCATGCCTTTTACGTTTTGCGATTTAGCGTCTTCTAATAACGCTTTTAAGTCATCGGCAAAACTACTGCGCAGGGTATTCATTTTCTCCCCTGGCACATCAATCGTTACTACGGCAATTTTGTTTTCATCTACCGCTAAATTAAATACTGAATCAGTCATTACGCGCTCTCCAATACAAAGGCTGCACCTAAACCACCAGCAGCACACGCTGTTGTTAATGCCAAACCGCCACCACGACGTTTAAGCTCGTGTAAGCTTTGCGTAATTAAGCGTGCACCTGTTGCTGCAAATGGGTGACCATATGCTAAAGAGCCGCCGTTAACGTTAAACTTATCCATGTTAATTTCGCCAATTGCTTTGCTGCGACCTAAATGCTCTTGTGCAAATTTGTCTGAGGCAAACATTTTCATATTGGCAAGTGTTTGCGATGCAAACGCTTCGTGCATTTCAATTAAATCTAAATCAGCAAGCGTAATACCCGCTCTATCTAGTGCAATAGGCGTTGAATGAGCTGGGCCCATTAACATGTCTTTTTCTACGCCAATTGCCGAAAATGCAAAGCTACGTACGTAACCTAGTATTTCATAGCCAAGTGCTTTTGCTTTGCTTTCGCTCATCATAAGTACGGCCGCTGCACCATCAGTTAATGGTGTTGCATTTGCAGCGGTAACAGTACCGTGCTGACGGTCAAAAACAGGTTTAAGCTTGGCGTAGCCTTCAACCGTTGAGTTTTTACGAATGTTGTTGTCTTCTGAAATAAAGCTTTTATATGGCGGTAAATGCGCCGTCATTACTTCATCTTTTAACTTACCATCAGCCCATGCTTGCGTTGCAAGTGAGTGAGAACGATGCGCTAACGCATCTTGATCTTCACGGCTAATGTTGTGTGTTTTAGCCATTTGCTCAGCAGTTTGCCCCATTGAAAGGCCTGTTGAGTACTCTGCAACTGCAGGTGGCACTGGTAATAAATCTTTTAAACGTAGTTTTGAAAATATTTTTAAGCGTTGACCAAGCGTACGCGCTTTATTTAAATCAACTAAGCTGCCTGCTAGCTTTTTACTAACACCGATTGGCAGTACTGATGACGAATCTGCGCCGCCTGCAATACCTACACTTACAGATCCCGCCATAATAGATTCAGCTACATTAGCAATAGCCTGAAAGCTGGTAGCACATGCGCGCGATACAGAATATGCATCAACCGATACAGGCATACCTGTGCCCAATACAATTTCACGTGCAATATTTGGCGCTTCTGGCATTTGTACTACTTGACCAAATACAAGTTGATCAATTTCTGACTTATTGAAATTTAATCGTTCAAGCATTTCGTTAACCACCAATTTACCCATATCAAGTGCTGGTACATGGTGAAACGCTGTTGCTTGTTTTGCAAAAGGTGTACGTAAGCCGCTAACGATGGCAATACGGTCGCCCTTTGGTGTTTTTAGTATGTTTTGCTCAGACATTTATGCTCTCCCGCTGACAGGTCTGACCTGTTTGTTTTCCTCGATTCTAAACAACCCGTGCCCTAAAGCCAATAGATAAACACAAATTTATATAAACAGTGTTTAATCACGACTATCACAATAGGCTTTTTTAGACGCATTTACAAAGTTTTGTGGTACGCTAAAAATCGTTAAAAAATAACGAACTATTTTAAAAAATACAGTCTAACTCTTGAGTTACCCAATTATAAACCTTATAAATAGGTCAGTATTTATCACCTAACACTATTAGGTACAAACCCAGCTGACGAGGACAGTCCACTTATTATGGCAGCTAACGCATTTTCACAATTAAAAACGTACTTAGATACACAAATCATTGGCCAGCCAGAGCTTACACAAGCGCTACTTATTGCTATTTTAGCTGATGGTCACTTATTAGTAGAAGGCCCTCCTGGGCTTGCAAAAACACGTGCAGTTAATGCACTTGCTAAAGGCATTGAAGGCTCATTTCAACGCGTACAGTTTACGCCAGATTTATTACCAGCTGATGTAACAGGTACCGATATTTACCGCCAACAAACTAGCGAGTTTGTATTTGAAAAAGGCCCTCTTTTTCACAACCTAATTTTAGCTGACGAAATTAACCGCGCACCAGCCAAAGTACAATCAGCACTATTAGAAGCCATGGCAGAGCGACAAGTTACCGTGGGTAAAAATACCTATCCGCTTAGCGAACTGTTCTTAGTTATGGCAACGCAAAACCCGCTAGAGCAAGAAGGCACATACCCGTTACCAGAAGCCCAACTGGATCGCTTTTTACTGCACCTAAGTATTGACTACCCTGGCGCAGAGCATGAGCTTGATATACTGCGTTTAACACGCGGCGAGGCGCTTAATGAACAACAACCAGTAATGCAAAAAATTAGTCAAAGCGATTTATTTGCAGCTCGTAAAGAAATATTAGGCCTTTATTTAGCAGAGCCGCTTGAGCAATATTTAGTACAACTTATTATAGCCACTCGTGAAGGCGCTAAATTAGATGCGCAACTAGGTAGCTGGATTGAGTTTGGTGCAAGTCCGCGTGCAACAATAGCACTTGATAAATGTGCTCGCGCCCACGCATGGCTTCAAGGCCGTGACTTTGTAGCACCTGATGATATTCAAGCTGTTGTGCATAACGTACTGCGTCATCGCATTATCTTAAGTTACGAAGCCCAAGCCGATGGCATTACTAAAGATCAAGTAATAAGCCGTATAGTTGAACTTGTAGCCGTACCATAAGTTATGCAAAAACAATTAGAAACCCAAGCATGGCTCAAACAGAGCCATAGCCACGGTGTTAATTTAGCACTCAAAGAGCTGATGTATTACAAAGCCAAAGCGCAATTGCTTGAACTTGCCCCTAAGGTAAAAATAAAAAATATCTTAACAGGACAATACCTTGCACCGCACAAAGGCCGAGGAATGGAATTTGCCGAAGTGCGACATTATCAGCAAGGTGACGATATTCGCTCTATTGATTGGCGAGTTACTGCGCGTACCGGCGAGACTCACACAAAGCTCTTTCAAGAAGAAAAAGAGCGCCCTGTGTTTGTGTTCACTGATTTTTCAAACTCAATGCTGTTTGGCTCAAAGTTACTGTTAAAGTCGGTGCAAGCTGCGCATATAAGCGCCCTTGTTGCATGGTCGGCGTGTCAGCGCGGCGATAGAATTGGCGGTATTGTGTTTAATCAGCACTCGCATTTAGAGCTAAAACCCAGCGCCCGTGAAAAAGCCGTGCTTAAGCTTTGTCATAATTTATGCGACAACCACCAGCAAGCGCTCAACAATATTGATAAAACAGCCCCTAACAACTTTAGCGATAACCTAAAGCGCCTTAATCATTTAGCAAAACCAGGCAGCTTAGTGTATTTAGTGTCTGATTTTAATGCTCTGGATGATGCCAGCTTTAAGCAACTCGAAATATTAAGCCGCCACTGCGAGCTCATTGGTTGCCACATAAGCGATCCGTTTGAGCATCAGTTACCTGCGTTTAAGCAAGCCGTTACTGTTAATGCAAATGGTCAAGACTTTGCCCTACCATTAATGGATAACAGCTTTAGAGAACGTTTTGCTAAAAATGCTGAGCAAGCATTTAGCGCACGCTTTAATCGCCTAACTAAATCGGGTCTTAATTTAATATCATTCAATGCAGCAACACCGCTTGAGCTGCAATTAGTGAGAAAATAACCATGCAAACCAATCCACTCGATGGCCTGCACGATATAATAGCGCCAAGCCAAGTTAATTGGTGGCCACTCGCCCCTGCTTGGTGGGTTATTATTGCACTGCTGTTTTTAGCACTGTGCGCAGCTATTTATATATTTTATAAAAAACATAAATTTAAAAAACCTAAACGCTACGCAATACAATTGAGTCAAAGTGAGCAAAACCCTCAGCAACTGCATATTATTTTAAAACGTTTAGTGATTGAATATTACGACAAGCGACTTGCTGCGCAATCTACCTCTAAATGGTGCACAACACTTAATACACTCACCGGTTTAAGCTTTACAGAACAAGAAATACTAAGCTTGTATAACCCTAGCCAAAAAGATACAACACTGTGCGAAAAATTTCGCCAAGGTATTAAGCAATTTAAAATAAAGGAGTCAGTAAATGTTTGAATTTAGCTGGCCATGGTTATTTTTATTACTACCCTTGCCTTTATTACTTTTACTATTAAAACCCGCAGCAAGTAATGCCAGTACGCGTTTACGTATACCCAGTTTTGCAAAGCACAATTTAACCAGCCAAAGCATCGAGCCACACGCACGACGTTTAAATCCTTTCGAATGGATAATTTGGTTATTACTTGTGACCGCCGCTGCCAATCCAACATGGTTAGATGAGCCAATTTCATTACCAAATGAAGGACGCGATATAATGTTAGCAGTTGACTTATCAGGCTCGATGACCGAACAAGACATGGCTTATAATGGCCAATATGTTGACCGCCTTACCATGGTAAAAGCTGTACTCAGTGATTTTATAGAGCAACGTCAAGGCGACAGGCTTGGGCTAATATTATTTGGCGACACCGCGTTTTTACAAACCCCGCTCACCCGCGACGTTAAAACAGTAAGTAAAATGCTCAGCGAAGCGCAAATTGGTTTAGTGGGGCGCGCAACAGCCATTGGTGATGCATTGGGTCTTTCGGTAAAACGCTTTGCCAATAAAGATGAAAGTAACCGAATTGTGGTGCTATTAACCGACGGACAAAATACCGCGGGCAATTTAAACCCAGAAGATGCTCTGCTGCTAGCTCGCGAGGAAGGTATTAAAGTGTACACCATTGGCGTTGGCTCAGATAATCCGCGCGGCTTTAGCCTCTTTAACATGGGTGGCTCTAGTGGCAGTAGTTTAGATGAAAGCTTACTTAAAAAGATTGCCGAGCAAACTGGCGGATTATACTTTAGGGCCAAAGATGTAGCAGGCCTTCAACAAATTTACGCAGAGCTTGATAAACTTGAACCTATTAGCGCTGATGAACAAACATTCCGCCCACAAAGCTCATTATTTTACTACCCGTTACTTATTGCCATTTTACTTATTAGCTTAAAAGTAATGCTTAGTACACTGCGTGCATTAAAGGAGCCAAACTAATGGATTTTGAATTTATTCGCCCCGCTCTTTTATGGTTACTCATACCTGCTGTGGCATTATTTTTTGTTGCCTTAATTAAGCATAAAAAAACCACCAGTGAGCAGCTAATTGCACCT
This sequence comes from Pseudoalteromonas sp. TAE79, assembly GCF_000498015.1. Taxonomy (NCBI): domain Bacteria; kingdom Pseudomonadati; phylum Pseudomonadota; class Gammaproteobacteria; order Alteromonadales; family Pseudoalteromonadaceae; genus Pseudoalteromonas; species Pseudoalteromonas sp. TAE79. Next base: position 46,373 of record NZ_AUTL01000107.1, on the reverse strand, counting down.
CATTTAGCACAATTTATAATGAGCGAAGCAAATACTAAAGCCAGCCAGCCACTTTGGTTAGTTGCTTTGTTTTGCAGCCTTAGCATTTTATTTAGTGCTGGGCCTAGTTTTGAGAAAAAACAAGTTCCTGTATTTCAAAGTAAAAGTGCCCGTGTAATTGTTATGGATATGTCGTACTCAATGTACAGCACCGATATTTTGCCAAATCGTTTAATGCAATCACGCTTTAAAGCGCTTGATATGATTGAGCTATTTAAAGAAGGTGATACCGCGCTTGTAGCTTACGCAGGCACGGCCTATGTAATTTCGCCACTAACAAACGATGCCACAACACTCAGTAATTTAATTCCAAGCTTGAGCCCTGAAATAATGCCAGACAAAGGCTCAAACGTTTTAGCGGGTCTTGATATGGCCAAAGAGCTATTAACGCAAGCGGGTTATATTGATGGCGACATTATTTTAGTGACAGACGGTATTGACCAACAAGAACAAAGCGACGTGAGTAGCTTTACCAGTAACACCCAATATAGATTAAATATATATGGTGTAGGTACCGCTCAAGGCGCACCAATTAAGTTACCTGAAGGCGGATTTTTGAAAGACAGATACGGCCAAATTGTAGTACCTACAATTAATGCCTCTCAGCTTAAAAATTTAGCATCGAGCAGCGGTGGTAAATTTGCTAGTTACCAACCTAGCAATAACGACATCAATACGTTTGCCCCAAATGCGCAGAGTGAATTATTGAAAGACGAAAAACAAAGCCATGCGCTTTGGCGAATAGATGCAGGTATTTACGGACTCTTGTTATTACTGCCATTTGGTTTGTATTTATTTAGACGCGCTGCCTTGCTAGGCGCATTTTTAGCTTTTGGTTTTTTACCGCAGCAAAATGCGTATGCCGTAGAGCTCCCTACTCTTTTGCAAAATGCAGATCAACGTGCATTAGAGGCTTACAATAATAAAGAATACGATGCAGCAACACAGGCGCAATCGAGTGAGTTGAAAGGCGCGGCGCTTTACCAGCAAGGTAATTTTGATGCTGCACTTAATGAGTTTAGTAATGATAAGTCGGCTACCGGATTATACAACTACGGTAATGCCCTTGCCAAAGCTGGCAAACTTGAGGACGCAATTGAGGCGTACAAACAGGCCCAAACCTTACAAGATGACTTTACACAAGCAGCCGATAACCAAGCCTTAGTTGAGCAATTACTAAATCAACAAGAGCAACAAAACCAACAAGATCAGCAAAGCGACGGCGACGACTCTCAAGACCAAGATGAGAGTCAGAAAAAAGATGAGCAAAACCAAGGGCAAAATTCTGATGAGTCAAAACAGGATCAGCAACAAAATGGTGATAAAAGCGATTCTGAAAAAGGCGAAAACGAAAGTCAAAGTTCAAGCGATGAAAAATCTGATAAAGAATCAGATAAAGAGTCTGAACAATCAAAAGATCAACAAGGTGAGCCTGGCGAGCAATCAGATAAGCAAAATGAACCTGATATGCAAGCCCAGCCACAAAGCGAACAAAGGCAAAATAAAGACGCTGATCAGCCTAAAGAGGATGAGCAGCAACAAAGTAAGCCACAAGCAATAAGTGAGCAACCTGCCACTGATGAGCAAAAACAAAATGCTCAGCAACAAGCGATGCAAGCCCAAGCAAGTGAGCTCACTAATGAAGAAAAAGAAAAAGCACAACAGCTTAATCAACTACTTAGAAAAGTCCCGGACGATCCGGCTATTTTATTACGGAATAAAATGCAATTAGAAGCCCAAAAAAGACAATACAAACGTCGCCCTACAGGAGTCGAAAAATCATGGTAATGCGATTATTTTGCTGTTTATTGTTATTAAGTGCGATGCCTTCGTGGGCTGCCACCAAATTAGAAGCCAGCGTAGATAAAAATCCTGTATTAACGGGTGAATTTTTTATGCTTAATATATCGGTAGACGATACAGTTAAAGGCGAGCAACCAGACACCTCATCGCTGTTAAAAGACTTTGTTGTAGGCCCAACAAGCTTAAGCTCTCGTACCAACATTATTAATGGCAGCATTAATAAACAAACTACGTGGTCAGTTAAACTAATGACCCGCACAGAGGGTGATTACACGATACCGGCATTTAGCGTTGCAGGGTTAACCTCACAACCTATTAAATTAAAAGTGGCAAAACGCTCAGTTGATGCAGATAAAAATAACGAAATATTTTTAAAAACGTCGCTCTCAAGTAATTCATTATTTGTGCAAGAAGCCGGTGTTTACACTGTTAAGCTCTACCTTGCCAAAGAACTGCTTGATGGCAGCTTAAGCACACCAAGTATGGAAGATGCTCAGCTAACCCAACTAGGTAAACAAACTGAGAGTTATGAGCTGGTTGATGGCAAACGCTACCTTGTTATTACCCGTGAGTATTTGATTCAGCCACAAAAAAGTGGTGCCTACACGATTGCAGGCCCTGCGTTTCAAGGGCGAGTACAGCAAAATTACCGCCAACTGGAGGTATCTGCTCTTGGCGATGATCAGCAAGTAGAAATAAAACCAATCCCGAGTGACTATAAAGGTGCATGGTTACCAAGCGAATTGGTTAACCTTGATGAAGAATGGCAACCTAACGACAACACAGTAGAAGTAGGTACGCCTATAACTCGTACTATTACACTTACCGCGCTTGGAGTTACAAAAGAGCAATTACCTGAAATCTCTATGCCTACTATTGATGGCATACGCAGCTACCCTGATAAAAAAGAAAATAACAATGCAGTGCGAGACGGACGCGTTGTGTCGCAGCAAACGGCATCATATGCCTTACTGCCGCAAAAACCAGGTACTTATACTTTGCCTGAAATAAAGCTGCCTTGGTTTAATACCAAAATGAACCGTATTAGCTTAGCCACATTACCAAAGCGTACTATTACAGTAACGCCAAGTACTACCGCGCCTAATACAGCCATAGCAAACCCACAACCCAGCACAAATAATTCACCTACTCTTGAAAATATTTCGAATCAAGCAACTGGCACACAACCTATTGAAACTAAAAGTGATACTCCTCTTTGGTTAATAGTTGTTGCCGCTTTAGGGTATATTTTATGGATTGGTACTGTAATTTTTTACTTAATAAGCCGTTCTACTAAAAATACGACTGAAAAATTACAGCTAAACACCCGTGGTACTTCTCAGCCAAGCTTAAATGAGCTTAAAGCATTAGCCAAAACACACGATGTGAAAGCCTTTTACACCGCATTAAATAACTTTTCTGTAAAGGTGACCCATAAAAATGTTGGCGCGATTGATGAGCTCTGCATCCGCGTAAACAGCAGCGAGCTAAATGGTCTCATTAGCCAATTGCAGGCACAACTTTATAGTAATAAAGGCGCAAACACGGATCTTAATGCTATTATTAAAATCCTTGAGATCTATCAAACTCAGGCATCAAAGTCGCAACAAGCTGTATTAAAAGACCTTTATGATTAATAACTACGAACCTTAGGTCTTTTTTTGCAATAACTAATAATTTTTAATTAAAAAAGTGCTTATGCTTGGAAAGAAAAAATCAAACAATCAGGTCTTAATCGATATGGCAGAGAAACAAAAGCGTTATGAAGCCTTGGTCCACGTTTACAATAAAGAGCTTTATCGCTTTGCTTATTGGTTATGCCGTGATCCGCACATAGCAGATGATTTAGTACAGGAAACGTTTTTACGCGCATGGCGTTCACTCGACTCTTTACTTGATCAAAAGGCAGCTAAACCTTGGCTGCTTACTATATTACGAAGAGAAAACGCACGCCGATTTGAACGTAAACAGTTTGATTGCAGCGACGTAGAAAACGATACGCTTGTTGATGAAACCAGCCATTCATTAGACGATGAAATGGAACAAACGGTAATTCAACGCCAGATTGCACTGCTATCTGATGAATACCGAGAGCCATTATTACTGCAAGTTGTAATGGGCTGCTCTGGTGAAGAAATTGCAGGCATACTTAATTTAAATAAAAACACGGTAATGACTCGTTTATACCGTGCCAGAAATCAACTTAAAGAGGCTTTAAGCCGTGATGATGAACAACTTAAAGGGGCATCAAAATAATGGATGAACTTGAGTTTCGTCGCCGCACTATTGCGCAGCCAAACGACATTGACAAGGAGCTTATGGAGTTTGCTGACAATAACCCAGAGCGACAAAGTTTTATTAACGATATGAAGGGTTTTGATAAATTCATTCAAGATTCTTTAGATATACCTGTGCCTGAAAATCTTGCAGACCGCATTCTTTTAAACACATCGTTAAAAGAAAAAGCACTCCAAGAAGAACAAGCAAAAGGCAAAAACGTGGTTGATGCTCGATCGCGTTTTAAGTTTGATCGTGTACATCTTGCGTTAGCAGCGTCTTTTGTAGTGGCGATAAGTGCCTTCTTTTTTAGTACAGAGCAAAATATTGCACACGAAGCGGGTGAGCATGCGCTTGCCCATGTGTATTACGAAATTAATGCGCTTGATAAAAAAGAGCCCATTAGCCTACAAAGCGTCAACGACAAGCTTGCAGTATTAGGTGGTCACCTTGATGAGCTTCCTGGCGCTGTAACTTATGCCATGTTTTGTGATTTTAAAGGCGAAAAAGGACTGCATTTAATATTTGAGTCTGACTTTGGTCCTATGACGGTATTTATAGTGCCTTCTGAAAATAAATCATTTGGTTTTGGGGATGACAGCTTCCGCGATGAGCGCTTTGAAGGTCACATTAATCGTGGCTCACAAGCTGATACTATTTTAGTGGCAAGTCTTGGAGCACCTCTAGATACATATAACGAACGCGTTACTGGCGCAATTCGTTGGCTTTAAAATAGACAATTTTACCGCTTAGTTTCTACTGAGCGGTTTTTTGATTATATACTCACCAACAAAGCGTTTCTTCTCTCCCCAAAACCTCTGATTTTAAAGTAATTAATTAAATTCCTAAAGAAAGTAAATTATAATCGCGGCTCGATTTTAATTAGGGAATTTCATGAAGAACATCATCGTTATTTTTTCATTATTGGCATTATTATGTACTGCCAGTTTTGATGCACACGCACGTAAAAAGTTTGGCAGTAGTAAACGCGGACAGACACCTGCAACACAACAAACAGCGCAAAAACAACAAACAGATACAACAACACCTAACGCTACACCTAAAGCCACATCAAATAAAAAAGGCATTATGGCAGGCGTTTTTGGAGGGCTTTTAGCGGGTGGCTTAATTGCAGCAATGTTAGGCGACGATTTTGAAGGTTTTAAGCTATTAGAAATGATTTTATTAGCTGGCGGACTCTTTATTTTATTTAAGCTAGTAACGGGTTTTTTACGTGCTAATCGTGCCCCACAACTTGCCAGTGCAAGTACAAGTGCTCAGCAAAATGCTTTTAAACAAGCACCTATCGAGCAACCAACAAGTACAGGCTTTGCAAGCAGCGCCCCACAAGGTGAAAGTGTGCCTTTTAATTTACCACCTAACTTTGACGTTAATGGCTTTTTGCAAGGCGCCCGTAGTCATTACCACACACTACAAACTGCATGGAACAATGCCGATTACTCCACAATGGCTGAATACTTAAGCCCTGCACTTGTTGCCGAGTTTAAAGCTGAACGTGAAGCTATACAAAGCGTAGAAACAGAAGTGATGTTTATTGATGCCGAACTTGTGCGCGCAGATACAAACGCGCAATCGTGGCAGGTTAGTGTTCGCTTTAAAGGTAAGTACCGTGATTTAGGCGATAAAAAAGAAGAGCCTATTTTAGAAATTTGGCACTTAGAGCGTCTAATTTCAGACGATGCTCCATGGCTAATAGTGGGTGTTGAAGATTTAATTGATACTTAATAATTTTATATTGTTTAAAACACCGCGCTCTTAACGCGGTGTTTTTTTTATTTAAAAAACAATTGATTTACCACGTCCTGATGCTTCAGAAGCGGCATCTAATTGGCCCTCTTTATTAATAATAACGTGTAAGTCACCAAAGTGATTCTCATCTATGGTGTAGCCCATTTTTGTAAGTTCTGCTTTTACGCTATCGGTTAAACCTATGTGTGTTCTAATTATATTTTTAGGCCACAGTTGATGATGAAAACGAGGGCTATTTACAACCTGCTCTGCAGTCATATCAAACTCTACCGCATTTAAAATAGATTCGTACACAGAGCTAATAATTGTTGTGCCACCTGGCGAGCCTGTCACCATTTTAACGGTGTTGTCTTTAAGGAGTATTGTAGGCGTCATAGAGCTAAGCATACGCTTGTGCGGCTGTATTTCGTTAGCTTTGCCGCCTATTGCACCAAACACATTCATAACGCCTGGTTTGGCACTAAAATCGTCCATTTCATCATTTAAAATAAACCCTGCACCTTCAACAACTACACCGCTACCAAACCCTAAGTTTATTGTGGTGGTATTTGCGACAGCGTTACCCATTTTATCAACGATTGAAAAGTGTGTAGTTTGCTCACTTTCTTTAAGGCCCGGTTTAATATTTTCGGTAGTCGAGATAGCGGTTAACGAAATGCCATTACTGCGCTCTTTGAGGTAGTTAATATTAGTTAATGCGTTGACTGGTACATCAAAAAAATCAGGATCGCCTAAATACTCCGCCCTATCTGCAAATACACGTTTACCTATTTCAGAAAGTAAGTGTACATACTGAGTAGAGTTATGCGCTAAGCCCGCATCTGGTTTTTGTAGCTCATACATTTTAAGCCACTGTAAAATAGCAATACCACCTGAGCTCGGCGGTGGCGAGGTAAGTACTTCATAACCATTCCAACTCGCTTTAATAGGTGTACGTGATTTAGCGGTGTAACCTTTTAAATCATCTTGATTAATTATACCGCCATGTTGGTGCATAAATTTAGCAATAATATTTGCAGTTTCGCCTTTATAAAACCCATCTTGGCCGTTATCACGGATACGCTTTAGCGTTGCCGCTAACTCGGGTTGCTTAAATACTTTATTAGCTTTTACATCAGCAAAGTATTTTTCGAAGTTTACATTTATTTTTTGCTCTTTTAGGTGGGCTATATAATTGCTCACACCTTTTGCTAACTTAGGCGGAACTACAAACCCTTGCTCAGCCAACGTTACCGCTGGTTGTACTAATTCTTCCCACTTTAAAGTGCCATGTTTTTGATGGGCAAGCCACATGCCCGCTACGCTGCCAGGTACACCGCTTGCGTGAATACCATATATTGATTTGTTTGCAATAACATTACCTTGCTCATCTAAATACATATCACGATGAGCCGCTGTTGGCGCTGTTTCGCGATAATCTATAAAATCGCCCTTGCCATCTTTTTGAATAAGCATAAATCCCCCGCCGCCAATATTGCCGGCTTCAGGAAGCGTTACTGCAAGTACAAATTGTGCCGTAATAGCCGCATCAACAGCATTACCGCCTTGCTCTAATATACTTTTAGCAGCATCGGCACTGAACGAGTCAGGCATTGCGACCGCGCTTTGCGATAAAGGCTGCGCTAAAACACTAAAAGCAGCGAACTGTAAAACCAGCACACTTTTGACAATTAATTTACTTGGTGCAAAAAACAATCCCATACAACATCCTTAATTTATTATTTTTTAGTTACGCATTCTTATTAATGCACGTCACTTAAGGACAGGTCAATCTTTATACTGTTGATATTTAATCATCTTTAAACATTTTTTGAATAAAGCACCGCAGGTAAGTCGCCTTGCTCATCTGTATGTGTATAATTTTTTATAAATTGCAGGCCTAGCTTTTTCATTATATTTATAGAGGCCGTATTATCTTTTAGTGCAGTTGCGCTTATCGCCTTAACGTCATCTTGCTTAATGAGTTCATCACATAATGCTAAAGCCGCCTCGGTTGCATAACCATGCCCCCAACTCGCTTGTTTAAAGCGCCAACCTATTTCAATATCGCTGTAATTTGGTGCATCACTAAAGAAATCCATAGGTCTTATTAATACCCAGCCAATAAATGTATTGGTTTGCTTTAGAGTGATACTCCACAGCCCCCAGCCTTTTAGCTCATTTCGATATGCGAGCATACGAGGCACTCCCTCATTTTTTATTTGCTCTGCGGAGGTAGGTACACCTCGCGTTAAATACTGCATTACGGCTGGGTCTTGGTCGAGTTCAAATAATTGGGGCCAATCGTGCTCACTCATTAATTTAAAATTTAATCGTTTTGTTACGGGGGCGTTCATTTTCATTGTTGTATAGTCTGCCTCGAATTAATTATCAGTCTCTAAAGGAGATAGCACATGAATAAATTAGCAGGTTTAGCTTTATTAGGCACTTTAATTACATTAACTGGTTGTGAAGATGCCAACGAAGTAAAAGAAGATGCAAAAGATAAAAGCGCACAAATGCAAGAAAAGCTTGGTGATGCATGGAACGACGTTAAAGAGACAACTAACGATCTTAAAAATGACGAGTCTTTAAACGAGCTATTAGAGCAAAGTAAAGCAATGGGCTTAGACATGTACGACGACGGCAAAGAGATTGCGGTTGACGCATGGATTAAAAGCAAAGAAGCTGCTGGCGAGTTAACTGAAAAAACTAAGCAAAAAGCGCAAGAAATTGCAGACGAAATTGAGCAAGCGCGTCAAGAACATAACGAAGGTTAATTAAACTTTCGATAATAAAAAAGGAAAGCCTCGGCTTTCCTTTTTTGTTTTGGGCTATTTAGCCCAGTTATGCGTTTGCATATAGGGCTTATAAGCTCAAATTAACCTTTGTACTTACTCATAACTAAAGTCGCGTTTGTGCCACCAAAGCCAAAGCTATTAGACATTACAGTATTTAACTCAACATCACGACGCTCAGTAATAATATCTAAACCTGCTGCTTGCTCATCTAACTCATCAATATTAATTGAAGGTGCTACAAAGCTGTGCTCTAGCATTAATAATGAGAAAATAGCTTCGTGAACACCTGCAGCACCTAATGCATGACCTGTCATTGCTTTAGTTGCACTGATCATTGGTGATTTACCACCAAACACTTCTTGTATCGCACCTAACTCTTTAACATCGCCTACAGGCGTTGATGTGCCGTGCGTATTTAGGTAATCAATACTATCTACATCTTGCATAGCTTGGCGCATACAACGTGCTGCACCTTCGCCCGATGGAGCAACCATGTCGTAGCCATCTGATGTTGCACCGTAGCCAACAATTTCAGCGTAAATGTGCGCGCCACGTGCAAGTGCATGTTCAAGCTCTTCAACGACAACAATACCACCACCGCCAGAAATAACAAAACCATCGCGATTAGCATCGTATGTACGAGATGCTTTTTCAGGTGTTTCGTTATATTTAGTAGAAAGTGCGCCCATAGCGTCAAATTCCATTGCCAATGTCCAGTGTAGCTCTTCACCGCCACCTGCAAAAATTACATCTTGTTTACCAAGTTGGATTTGCTCTACAGCGTGGCCAATACAGTGCGCAGATGTTGCACAAGCAGAGCTAATTGAATAGTTAACACCTTTAATTTTAAATGGTGTTGCTAAACATGCTGATGTAGTGCTTGCCATAGTACGTGGCACCATATAAGGCCCTACGCGTTTTACGCCTTTTTCACGTAAAATGTCAGCAGCTTCTACTTGCCATTTAGACGAACCACCACCTGAGCCAACTAATAAACCAGTACGTTCGTTAGACACTTGATCGTCAGATAAGCCTGCATCTTCAATTGCTTGCTGCATTGAAATATAAGAGTAAGCAGCAGCATCTCCCATAAAGCGCATTGCTTTACGGTCAACGTGTGCTTTAACGTCAATATCAATTTTACCCGATACGTTACTACGTAACTTATAATCGGCAAATTCTTGATTAAAAGCGATGCCGCTTTTACCCGTTTTTAACGATTCTAATACTTCTTCTTTGTTGTTACCAATGCTTGATACAACACCGATACCTGTAATTACAGCTCTTCTCATGGGTAATTCCCTTAGCTTAATACTTAATTGCATTCTATTTTACGCGAATTTAATCACCTAAGTGGTCAGCTTTCTAGCGTACACTTGTACTCTGAACTGCTAGCTTATAAATAACGCCAGACTATTACAAAGAAAACCCGTAAAATAATTAAAAATATATCTATAAATTTAAAAAATATGATTAAAAACGCACATAGTCACATTAATAATTTAGGTACACCTTTGACTAATAACTCCGGTGATATTTATTTTTCTAATGACGATGACTTAGCTCAATCGAATTGTGTGTACTATGAGCAAAATAATATAGATGCACGATTACAAAATCATGACCAATCACATTTTGTTATTGCCGAAACCGATTTTGGCACCGGTTTAAACTTTTTAAATACGTGGCAACGCTTTAAAGACCACCTTGAGCGGATGCAAGTTCAAAATGAATGTGAAAAAAGCGTAAAACGCCTACACTATATTTCGTTTGAAAAGTATCCCTTAACATTAACTGACTTAAAACAAGCATTAACCGCTTGGCCTGCCTTAAATTATTTTAGTGAGCAACTAACAGTAAACTACCCAATTAATTTAGAAGGATGCCACCGGCTCGAATTTAATAATGGCAGTGTTGTTCTCGATTTATACTTTGGTGATGCGCTTGAATCAATAAAAGCAATGAGCTATCCACAAACAGGTATCGTTGATGCTTGGTATTTAAATGGGCTTGAGCCAAGTAAAAATCCTGATATGTGGCAGCAAAGTTTATTTAACTCCATGGCTGATATATCAAGAGCTAATGCAACCTTATCGACTTTTACTGCCGCTGACTTTGTTCAACGAGGATTAATAGAGGCTGCCTTTAGCACTAAAAAAGCCAAATATTTTAATCAAAGAGAAGATATCCTTATTGGCCAACTTAAACATGTTAATAACGCTCAATCACCCCCCGCTTATTTTAATCAAGATAGCAGCACTTTAAAAAACGTAGCGGTCATTGGCGGTGGTATTGCCAGTAGCTGTATTTTATACAGCTTGGCTAAACGAGGCATAGCCAGCCACTTATTCTGCCAAGATGAAAAGCCTGCAATGGGGGCATCGCACAATGTGCAAGGCGCTATTTACCCTCACCTACAGGCTAAAAACTCGCCGCACAGTGAATTGTTTGCACATAGCTTTTTATACGCCAAACGCCTATATAACAACTTACTTAGCAGTGGTTTTAGTTTTGATTATGATTGGTGCGGCGTATTACAACACGCAGTGAAAAAACCTCTAGCTGATAAGCACGAAAACTTAGCACAAAAGCAACTGTGGCCAACGCAGCTAATGCGTAACGTAACCGCAGAGCAAGGCGATGAAATAGCCGGCGTAACGACAGGTTATTCAGGTGTGTATTTTGAACAAGGCGGCTGGGTTAACCCGCCGCAATTAGTAAACGCTATGCTAAGCGCTGCAAATAGCATAAACCCATTCAAAAGCGTATTTAACTGCAATATAAAGCAGCTTAAAAAAACTGATAGCGGTTGGTTTTTATTAACGAATGATGAGCAATTAGGCCCGTTTAGCGATGTAGTTATTTGTGCAGGTGAGCACAGCGATGCATTTGAGCAAACAAAAGCGCTACCTATAGTGAGCGTACGCGGTCAGGTTTCACATATTGAGGCAAGTGAGCAATCACGCAAACTTAAAACAGTGCTATGCCATAAAGGATATTTTACACCGGCTTATTTAGATCATCACTGTATGGGTGCCACGTTTGAAAAAAACACTAAAAGCCGCCAAGTTACAGCGATCGACAACCAATTAAACCAAGAGCAACTACTTAGCTTTTATAAGCAAAGTGAATTTGCCTCCACCCTCGGCAATATAACCTCGGCAAAAGCGGCTGTTCGCTGCACATTTATAGATCACCNTGGCAGGGCAATGGTGCGAACAAAGTGATTATACAATGGCCTTTGCTAACTTACGCTTAGGTAAACGCTATCAGTACGAGCAACTTAATAAGCCACAACAAGGCCTACATATTTTTACCGGCTTTGGCGCCCGCGCTTTATGTAGCGCACCGCTAAGTGCAGAACATCTCGTAAGTTGTTTAAATAACGAGCCTCGCCCATTAAGCGAACGTGTAAGCCAAGCTATTCACCCTGCTCGGTTTATAGTACGAGATTTAATTCGTAATAAGATTTAAATGAAGTATGCACATTAAAATAATAGATCTAATGTGCATATAAATTAAAAGCATAAATTATTTTGAACTAGACAACCTTTCAACTAATTCAACACGGCGATTTAGTTCACGACCTAAATCATTTTTATTAGTTGCAACGGGTGAATAAGGACCCGCTCCTTGAGCTAATAACCTTTCTTTAGCTACCCCATAATCAGCAATTAATGCGTTAACAACCGCATCAGCACGGCGCTTTGAAAGGTTTAAATTATAATCAGGCGAGCCTTTATCATCAGTATGTCCAACAACATATAAACTCAACTTTTTATTTTTTTCCATTACTTGAGCAATAACATCTAACGCCTCTTTAGATTCAGCTTTAATAGTGGCTTTATCATAATCAAATAAAATACCGTAAATAGACGCCTTTCCTTTTTGCTCTAACTGCTCAAGAATTTTATCACTATTCGTTTCTATTAAGCCTGTCACTAAGGGCTCTGTACGAGCAACAACAAGCTGAATACGAGAATCGCCATTATAATTACCTATAAAAAAGGCAACGTAGGTAGTTTGCTCATTTAGAGTGTTTTTCATAACTTGATATCTAGGTTGGTGAAAGTAGTTATAAACAGATTTGATTGCCAGCTTATCGCCTAATGCTTGAATCTCTTTTCTTTTTGTACCGCATTCATTTTTTTGACAAGAAAATACGGTTTCAAAACCTTCTTTAGTCAAAGCACTCACATAGTTATGATAAATTTTTAACGTCGATACTTTATTCGCAATGTAAGTAATTCGCGTTAAATCTCCTGTAACATCAAGCATAGGTGAAGTACTCGTTTTTTTATCAGACTTGCCAATTGGGATACTAAACTCCTCATAATCAACATTTTGATAATCCTCGATATAGCTACCAGGGTAACGACTTAATAAAAGATGATCTGCAGAACCTTTAAGATCTTCATGTGTAGATTTTTTTATTTTATTACTAACTTTTTTCTTGAATGCTTCAAAATCAGCTTTTATCAGCCCAGTTTCAATTTCTTTAATATTAACTGTCGTCAAAAGTGCTTGTGTCATATTTTTATATTGTCCAACAAATAACGAAATGGCAGCCTCAGGAACCTCTCCTTTTGTTGCGTAAATATAATGTGGTTGCCCGTAATAACTAGAAACGTTGAAATAGCTCGACTCTTCAGCCAGCAATTTATCCTCTCGCTTTTCATAACAATCGTTTAAAGAACATGTATACAAAACTTTAAATCCAGCGTCACTTAAAGCGTTTTTGTAGTTTTCCATTACCTTTAAAGAAGCAACATTCTTTATTTGATAAGAAAAATGACTTACATCTCCAACAAATGTCTTATATTCACATTGCTGAGATTTTTTTAGCGCAGGGTTAAAGGCTGATACAAGTTGTGTTTCTTCACCCGATAAAGTGACTTTTCTCTCTAATTTCGCATCGGGGTAAGCCGTTAATAATGGCTTTGCTTGCAGGTTAAATATGCAGCACAGGTAGGTAGTACAAATTAAAAGTACTTTGATAATATTATTTTTCATAAAAATTCCTTTTAAAGTATTAGTTTACATTAGCACTATGCCTAATGAGCAAACTTAATTCAACGATCCTTATTTGTGTAACTTTTTCTCACTTCAACGTGTAACTGGAGTGCAGCCATATTAAGAGTTGTATAATGCGTCGGTTAATAAGTTGTTTAAATAATGAACCCCGCCCATTAAGCGAACGTGTAAGCCAAGCTATTCACCCTGCTCGGTTTATAGTACGAGATTTAATTCGTAATAAAATTTAAATGACAAAGGTGCTTATTGAGGTAAAATGAGTATCAATAAATGGAATTTATTATTTAAAGGACTTTAATGAAAACTTTAGCATTTTTAATAATACTGCTATGCACTCTATCGTTTAATGTACTTAGCCAAAACGTCACTGAAATCCCACTTCCTGAAGAGTTTGTTACAACAATGGATGTAGCAGGTGAATACCCAATGGTTCGCACTGGTTATTTAACAGATTCAATTTCTGATATCGCTCGCTTTTATCAGCAAAAATTAGGTGAGCCGTTAAAAACAAACGGCAATAATACATATCGCACTTTGTTTTATAATTACCAAGAACATAAAGTTCGTATTAGTCTATATCGCCGTAGTTATGTGACCGAAGTAAGTATAATGGTTGAATAAAAAGTTCTAAAAAACACGCCAAAAGTAGCTAATTTTAATGCTCAGTTAAGTATTTAATTTTAATTAAAGTATTTTTTGAAATTAGCTCATTTAAACTCTTTTTTACCCTTTAAAAATTATCCCCTACCCCAAGGTCTGTTTGTAAGCACATTACTTTTACTATTTATTGGAAGGAGTTAATTATGAGTAAGACCCTAATTATTGGCGCAAGCGGACAAATAGGTAAAATGGCAACTGAGCTACTTTTAAAAAATGAGCAAAATGTGGTGGCATTAGTTCGCGACAAAAAAAAGTTAAGTGATTTAAACAGCTCTTTTTTGACTATTGTTGAGCAAGATCTTGAAGGCGATTTTGGTGATGCAATGAAAGGCTGTGACCAAGTGATTTTTGCTGCTGGCTCTGGCGGAAGTACAGGCGATGATAAAACTGTACTTATTGATTTATGGGCTGCAACTAAAGCAGCTAACTTTGCAAAAGAGCATGGCGTTAAACACTTTATCATGGTCAGCTCAATCGGTGCAGACGACCCAGATTCAATTCAAGGTGATTTAAAACCTTACTTAGTTGCTAAGCACATGGCTGACGAGCACTTAATCAATAGTGGTTTAAATTACACCATTGTTCGCCCTGGTACACTGACTGATGATAGCGCTTCAATGCAAGTAACAACGCAGCGACCAAGTGATCGTTCTGAGGCTAAAATTAGCCGTGAAAACGTAGCTAATGCATTATTACATATTGCGACTAACTCATTTATTAGTAACCGCATTTTTGAGTTATTTGATGGCGACAAACCAATTAAAGCCGCTGTTAAATAAGCTTTAATACCAATTTAATTAAACGTATAAACAATTATTGCAGATTAGTATAGCTCATCGATAAGCCAAAAAATTACAGTGTAGTCGCTCTGCATCGGTAGTTTTTAGGCAATGAGTTATTTAATTCGCATAAGTAATTTATGTTTAATAAAGTTAAATTTACTCCACTAAGTAAATTAGTGGAGTAATATTTTAATACCTTGCCAACCGAGTTGTAGCGTTAATAGCGTTAAAACGACTCTAAAAATACGCTTAAATTTATCCCCAGACATACTTTTAAGTAATTTAATTCCAAACCAAGTACCTACAGCACCACTTAGCACCATAGCAATTACAAGCGGCATCCATTGCCAAAAGCTAAAACCAACAGCACCATAAATTACGGCTTTTAATAAATGCTGCACACTCATAATGCTCGAAAACGTTGCCGTAAACTTTAACTTTTCGTAATTATTTATATATAAACAGCTACCAACTAATGGCCCGCTTGCCCCCACAAACATAGAAATAAAAGTCGTTATGCCACCGGCAACCATACGCCATAGCTTAGAGGTTAATTTTATAGGTGGCGTTTTACCCCACAGTAAATAAATAACAAAAATAGCGACCACTAACTTCATAGCATCAAGCGATATATCATCAATAACAAAACTTGATAACCCCGCCCCTACTAAGCCGCCTAACGCAAAATATACAAACATGCTTTTATCTATATGTTTAAAGCTGAGTAAAAACCTATTTGCATTAGAGCCAAGCTGTACTAAACCATGCACAGGCACAACAACTGCCATAGGCATAAACGACGCCATAACAACAAGCAGCATTAATCCGCCACCCGCACCAAATGCAGCAGATATAAAAGAAGTAAACCCAGCTGTAATTATCAACAATAAAAACAAAAATAAAGACATGCTGTCGGGAAATAAAAAGTCCATAAAACTCCACTGCCTATTTAGGTACTTTAAAGTCGCAGTATCTTAAACAATTAAAGGTACAACATACACTTATAGCAAGCGCTGTCAGCCTCTATTTCAGGCAGTGTATTATGTTGCGTTGTTTTTGCACTTTGTTTGCACATTTAACAAATATTATACATTCAACTTCATTACCGGATATTTTTGATGAGAAAACTTAACGCACCAATTTTAGCACCGCTTGCTGTTTGTATACTTGCACTGGGTTTAGCTGCCTGTAACGGTAGCGATACTCAAAGTAGCGTCGTAACTGAAACAACCACCGACGAGGGAGCTACAACAGATACTTCAACCGATTTTGTTGTAGAAGTTGACCCTTTTAACTTTGAAAGCGATGCGCTCATTTCATCAATTACCACTCAAACATGTACGCTAAGTAATGGTGATGAAGCTTCATGCTACAAAATTGATATTGCAGGTGCGCCTTCAAATTACGAGATTGGTGTATTTTGCCCTCAAAATATCACCTCAACAGCAGACGAAGCCGGTATTTGGTTTGATGGCACCGGTGAGGTTTACGATATAACCGGAGACTTTATTTTAAATCTACCTACATTATATAACGATAGTCATTGGCAGCTATACGACGAAGGTACAGGCCTTGTAAATGTAACCGACACACAAGAATCGTGTGATGGCGCTGCACGTCCAAACGTAGAAGAACAATACCAAAACCACTGCGTAGAATGCTCTATTGATTATGTTGATGGCGGTATATCAGAATCATTTTTAATTCCAATAACGCCTGTTGCAACCACTCAAAATAGCAGTATTGGTAACGCTAATGTGGGTGTTGCTCTCAATGGTGTTGTACTTGCTGCACCCGCGCCTGTTGAGGCTATTTTAGGCGCATACACTATTGCAGCCTTTGATGATTGCGCTGGCCATATTAACTTAGTAGCAGGCTATCACTACCACGGTGAAGCAGGTTGTAGCCAAACACAAATTCAATCAGACGGTCATGCCGCCATGATGGGTTATGCACTCGATGGATTTGGTATATTTGGCATGCTTAACGAAGATGGATTAGAACCCACTGATTTAGACGAATGTAGAGGCCACACCGACGATACACGCGGATACCACTACCATGCAGCCGATGTATCTGAAAACATGTTTATTGGTTGTTTTAAAGGTGCTACCGCAAGATAACTCGCATTCTGGCCAAATAATTAACTGAGATACTAATGAAAATATTTAACGTGATAAAAGCACTAACCACTGGCTTTTTACTTGCTGCCTCATGCTCAGCGCTAAGTCATGCAGGCCACGGCTCAAATGCGCCTTGGGAAGCATGTGAAGCAAAAGCCATTAATGAAGATTGCAGCTACACAAGCCATGATAAAAAAGCGACAGGCACATGCCAAGCGATGAACAAAGTACTTATGTGCGTTCGAAATAAGCCACTTGAAACATTAATAGACAAAGCAACTCAACCAGCAAGTGCTCAAAAGCAATCAGTTAAATCACTCGCTAAATTATAAAGTAAAATAACAGCTACACGCCAAAGCCTTAACGCTGTTTGTTAAGGCTTTTTTTAATCACAAATCATTAGAAAGCATACCCTTTATCTGTTAAATTAGCTTTGTGTATCAAATAATAAAAATAGAATTCCAAAAATGGAATTACACAAGCAAGGTACTAACGTGAGCGCTACATTTAAAATTGTTTTTAATGGTCAGTTATATCAAAATACTGACCTTACCTCTGCCCAAGAAAAACTTAGCCAACTTCTAAATATTCCTCATAATATTGTTGTTCAGTTATTTGATGGAAAAGCTTACGCTTTAAAAAAAGATTTATCGAGTATTGATGCTGTTAAAACAGAATCCTCACTAAAAAAGCTAGGATTAATTACTAAAGTAGAACTGCAACTCTCTACTGTAATCTCTCAATCTCAAAATAATCAAATAGCACTCACTGAGCACAGTAAAAATACAGATAAACACATTAGTGAAAGTACTGAAGGCAAAAGTATCTCAGTACAAAGTGAACGCCTAGATACGGGCAAAGCCCCAAATACAGCTGCCGCTATTAAGCAAAGTTATAATAAATATAAACTACTGCGTAACACTTTAAAAAGCGTATTGTACTTTTGCTATAGCGCACTTTGTATTATTACCTTAATAGGCGTAGTGATCAGTGTTAATGCACTGAAAAACAACTTTGGCATTCTAAATAACGGAACTACAAATAACACAACTACAAACAACTTAAGTTACCAAAATTATAAACAATATTTGATTGATCAAAATAGCCTAAATCAACCAGCAAAAAAAGTAACAAACGAGCGAACAGCTAGCCCTACACAGCAAAAAAGTAATGAGTACTTTAGACGCTTTTCATCGCTAATAAATAGCTACGCGCAAAGTACAGGACAAGCTGATATAAAAACGATGGGGGGCGATAAATTACAACAGCACCTGCAAGAAATAGATGACCTAGGCCCTAAAAATGAATTTTGGCAGCAACTGGTACAACTTTCAAAAGGCTTAGATAACGATAAGCATGTAATAGGGATGCTCAATAATACTGACCCCGCCAAAGTACAATGGATAAACGCGGTAGATTGGATCAGCCAAAGCTATATTAGGCAACATCAAAACTCGCAAACTATAAACAGCTCTCCGGTCAGTACCGATGAGCCAAGCAACCCAATACTTAATCTAACGTTGTTAATAAGTAATAAGTATGCTGTCGTTATTTAGCCTGCTTGTGATTGCAATAAAAATGAAGCTACGTGCAATAAGACATTCTTAAACTTTATTTTTACTTTATAAATTCCATAAAAAAAACCCGCAAATTTGGATTAACAAATTTGCGGGTTTCTTATGGTTTTCGAATAACGAGTTCAAAAACCTTTATTGGTGGAGCTGGGGGGATTTGAACCCCCGTCCGAAAAGCCTCGACCGTCGGTACTACATGTTTAGTATTGTCATTTAATTAACCTTTAAGTCCCGGACAAACACGGTAAATAAAGGCGAGGCCGCTTAGTTTTAGCGCTTCAACCCCGGCCAGGGTTTCCGTCGCGATCAGGTGTTAGGGTGACACTCCAAAATCCAGTCCACAAGAATACATGGAAGGAGCGCTAGCCAGCCTAAGCTGCTAGAGAGTAGTTATCGTCGTTTGCGATTACTTTAGGTTGCGGCTGTTTAACGAGGCAAACCGCACCTCGACATGCACCTTGGGCTTCTTGAATTCCGTCGAATCCTAATCAGCCCCTGAATTAGTAACTCAATTCAGAGCGTGCAAACAGTATAACTGAGTAAAGTACTGATACTCAAGGCCTAGTAACGCTTTATTTTAATTGTATGCGCCAATCGCGTGTTAAGTAACCAAAATTTAGTTTATGCAAGCCTATATAAACATTTACTTAACAATGTGTTTAACCTGTGTTCAAATAAGGAGTTAAGGTTTTTGCTATTTCTAAACCTTTAGTTGTAAAAAATAAAAATAATAACAGGCATAGAGTAGGGAATTAATAAATGTCGGTTTTTTCATTTGATAAAAGTACAGGGTTTGTCTCTTTAGAAAGTCACCCTATTGATAGTGGTTTTCCTGTTACGAGTACTCAGTTAACACAAATGCTAGAGCAATCTGAGTTTAGTGAGTACGAAGCTGTCATTGCCAATATTGGAAAGCTTTTTGCGCCAACTAAAAATTATCAGGAAGTATCGCTTGTCGTTGCTAAAGCTGTAGATGCGTCGCTTGTCATTAATATTGATGAAAAAAACATGGTCGCAGAAGCAACATTAACTACCGCTAAAGGTGGCGCACTTTTGTCTATGGAAGGCGCGCAAAAAGCACTTGCTGATGCAGGTGTTAAAAAAGGAATAAGTCCTCGTGCGCTTGATACCTTTTTGGGCCAGCAGTTTGAGCAACCAGCAGGAAGCTCTTCCAGTGCCATAATTGCACATGGGCGCAATCCAAAAGAAGGCAGCGATGCCAAATTTGTACGTTTATGCTCAACAGCTCAAGACCGAGTACTCAGCCCACAAGCTAAAGAAGGCGGTAAGGTTGATATGAAAAACCTTGGCGCTATTATCACCGTAAAACCTGGCACTCCTTTAATGCAGCGTATTGCAGCTACCCCTGGAGAAGAAGGCTATACGGTATTTGGCGATTCAATTAGTGCAAAACCAGGTAAAGATCACCAACTCCAGCCTTTCGAAGGTACAAAAGTAGATCCTAATAATCCTAATATGCTTATTGCCGACTGCAAAGGTGTGCCCGTTGCCCTACCCCGTGGTATGCGTGTAGATGATGTTTTATGCTTTGATAACGTAGATGTAAGCACCTGCCACGTTGATTTTGATGGTAGCGTAATTATTACTGGCGATATTAAAGACGGCATGCGTGTAAAAGCCAATGGTGATATTACGGTACTTGGTTTTGTAGAATCAGGAACTGTTGAAAGTAAAAGTGCGGTAACCATTATGCTTGGCGCAATTGGTAGAAAACGTGAAGGCGAGGAAGCATTTACATGCTCTATAACCGCTCAACGAACTATTTCTATTGGTTATGCTCAGTACTGCAATATTAAATCAGAACAAGATTTATTTATTGAACGCCAAGCTCTACATTGTGATTTAAGCGCTAGGCGATTAATACGTGTAGGCAAAGCAAATGATCCGCGAGGTAAAATTATTGGCGGNCCAGCCGGTACTAAAACACGCGTATTTTTAGCACAACTCTGGTTTGAGCTTCGCCAAAAGCAAACACAAATAACCGATTTTGAAAAAGCACTTGCGACTAAAGTAACCGCTTTACAACAGGCTCGTGAAAAAGCGAGTAAAATTGCGGGGGCTGCTCAGCGTCAGCAATTCATGAATAAGATAACTGAAAATGAAAAGCATATAAAAATACGCTCTGCGCATATTCATCGTCAAAAACTACTTATTAAGCAAAAAATAGTGCAATTACTTGCCAGTAGTCGTTTAAAAGTAAATGAATTAATGCACCCTGGTGTGGAACTTAAAATAGCGAAAGATTCTAAACAATTTTCGCGTATTTACCCGCCCCACCTAGTTAAGCTAACTGAGGGTAAAATTACTCAGACGTTTTAGTTTCTTCGTCGTTTTCAGTTTCAACTTCCGCATCAGTGTCAGCGTCATCTAGTGGCGCTAATGGCCAACCACCTAATTGCTGCCAGCGGTTTACTATTAGACAATAAAGCTCAGCTGTACGTTCTGTGTCATAAAGCGCTGAGTGTGCTTGGCTGTTATCAAACTCGATACCTGCCGCTCTACATGCTTTTGCTAATACAGTCTGCCCTAACGCTAAACCCGCTAAAGATGTTGTATCAAAGCTTACAAATGGATGAAATGGTGTACGCTTAATGTTATTACGCTCTATTGCTGCATTTAAAAAGCCATGGTCGAATGCGGCATTATGCGCCACAATAACTGAGCGTTGGCACCCTGCGGCCTTTTGCGCTTTGCGTACTACTTTACATATTTCTTTAATTACTTCGTCTTCAGGTACTGCACCACGTAATGGTGAAAACGGGTCTATGCCGTTAAAGTCGATGGCTGCTTGTTCTATATTCGCGCCTTCGAATGGCTGAACATGAAAATGGACAGTATGATCTATGCTGAGCAGTCCTTCGTCATCCATTTTTAAAACAGAAGCTGCTATTTCTAACAAGGCATCTGTTTCTTTGTTAAAACCTGCAGTTTCAACATCAATAACAACAGGAAAAAATCCACGAAAGCGTTTTGCGAAAGGTGTTTGCTCAGTATTTGCCATAGTCTTCTTTGTTTATACGTGTAAGCTGACTATTATGTCAAAATTGATGCCCCATAGGCTAGGGGATTTAAGTATTTATTGCTTTAAAATTGTAGGCACATAACTTGCTTTAACTTATAAGTTAGTTACGTAGAGAACAAACTAATCATTGCAGTCGTTAATTTGCCAAATTATTGGCATTCCCGGATAGCTGGAGAGCACCATGAAGTATAAGTTGTTATTTATTAGCCTTAGTATAAGTGCAGTGCTTTGCAGTACTCACTCGCAAGCTGCTATGCGCCAATACACAGCAACCCAAGACAACTCCAACTGGGAAGTCGTTAAAACAACGCGCTTACAATGCCAATTAAATCATGAGGTTCCTTATTACGGTGAAGCTATATTTAAAGCTTCTGCAAGTAAAAATAAAAACTTAACATTTAATTTAGATATGGTTGTACGCCCAGATAAATACGCAATTGCAGGTTTAAAAGCCGTGCCACCTACATGGCGTGCAGGATTGCCCGCTCGCGATATTGCAAATATGAAATTACTTAAAAAGTTTGATGGCGAGCTAGGCAATAAAACCGCATGGGAGATGCTTAGCGAGCTTGAAAAAGGCTACTACCCTACTTTTTATTATCAAGACTGGCAAAACAGTGCCGATAAAATTGCCGTTGGTATATCGAGTGTAAACTTTAAACAAGCTTACTGGGCTTTTTTACAATGCCGCGATGAGCTACTCCCTTACAGCTTTGAAGATATTTCGTTTACTGTAATGAACTATCAATCTAACAGCAGTAAATTAACTAAATCCTCGCAACAACGTCTTGATAAGATTGCTGAGTATTTAAAAAATGATGCAAGCATAGAGTCCATTAGTATTGACTCATACACCGATAGTTATGGCGGACGCTGGAATAACTTAGATTTATCGCGCAAGCGCGCCAAAACTATAAAAGATTACATGGTGAGCTTGGGTGTTGATGAAGCCAAAGTACAAACAACCGGTTTGGGCGAAAAACGCTTTGTTGATAATAACGATAACATTTTAAGCCGAGACAAAAACCGTCGTTTAATTATTCAAATAGAGAAAATGTAGTAAAGCTAATTTGTGTTTACTTTCTTTCGCTTTAAAAACTTATCACCAAATTGGAAAAAACCCAGACTAATTAAAATAATAACCGCACCAATTATTAGTTCTTGGCTTAATGACTCATTATTTAGCCAAGCCCCCAAGCCTAACGCAAAGCTAGGAGTTATAAGTGTAGTAAGTGATACCGTGCTTGCATTTAGGTTTTGCAGCACATGAAAATACGCCAAAGCCCCTACTAAAGATCCAAATATTCCTAGATAACCAATAGCCCACAATGATTTTGCACTCCAGTTTTGTATATGCAATTCACCATCTAATAACCACCAAGCAATAAAAAGAGTGGGGTTACAAAAACTAAGGCGCCAAATGTTGTTGCCATAGGATGAATCGCAATTTTCACGCGCTTGATCATCACACCACTTAAACTAAAAAAGCAGACAGCCATAAACACATAAAGTAACCCGAGCCCTTGAGTTTGCGAGTTTTGTACTTGGTTATAACTAACGAAATATAAGCCAATTAAGGCGCACGCTAACGCAACTAATTTAATCGGGCTAAATTTAGGTTCATTTAATAATTGCTGAGCAAGCAACCCTGACAAAATAGGAGCAAGGCCAAACATAAGCGAAATAATACCCGAAGGGACTGTTTTAGCTGCCATATAGCTCAACAACATACCGCCAAAAATACCTATACTCGAATAAAAATAAAGTAAGCATGCATTTTTGCTCCAAGGCACTCTAATATTTGTAATAGCAACAATTAACCCGCCTAAAAATAGCCCCACCAGCATCCGCATTAACACTGCAAGTGTTGGCGATACGGTGTCACTACTCCACACTATACCCAGTGGTGTAGTAGACCATATAAGAACCATTAAAAAATACGATACTTTAACTGGCACGTGCCATCCCTACGCTTTATATGAATGAATAAAACAAAAAACAAATTATACGCTCACAGCCGTGCTTTAGTACTTTTTAAACACTAAAGTCCTTAATAAATACAGTTGTAAATTGTAAGTTACATTTTAATAACGCTCTTTTATTACAAAACTATTTGAGATTTGAGCAACTAGTTATATCGTGCATGTATATTAATAATAATTAAGGTAATTAAGTGCTTAAAAATAAAACAACTGGAAGCATGTTAATTGTTGCAGGCACCACTATTGGTGCAGGTATGTTGGCATTGCCAATTGCATCTGCCGGGCTTGGGTTTAGTACTGCACTTGCATTAATAATTGCTAGCTGGTTGCTAATGACCTACACCGCACTACTCATGTTAGAGCTACACCAATATGCACCACGCGATGCTACATTAAATACATTGGCTAAATTATGGCTTGGAAAACGCGGACAATATATTGCGAATTTTTCGATGGTTTTTTTATTTTATGCTTTATGCGCTGCTTATATTGCAGGTGGTGGTGCACAACTTCAAGCGCGTATAAATATAGGCTTTGATGTAAATATAGCCCCACAGTTTGGCTCTGTGATCCTCGCTGTTATTATTGCTAGTGTGGTAACGCTAGGCACTAGCAAGGTAGATAAATTAAATAGAGTGTTATTTACAATAAAAATTGTTGTATTAGCTAGCTTGTTTTACATGCTTACCCCTTATGTGCAAGGTAAGCACTTATTAGAGATGCCCGTAGAGCAAGGATTAATCCTTTCGGCTATACCGGTTATATTTACTTCGTTTGGCTTTCATGGTTCTATCCCCTCTATTGTTAAATATGTTGGTGTTGAAATAAAAGTACTGCGCAAAGTAATGATTGCTGGAGCCGCCCTACCTTTAGTTATTTATATTTTTTGGCAACTACTTAGCCAAGGTATTATGAGTCAAGCTGATTTACTCAACAGCCAAGGGCTTAATGGGTTTGTATCTAGCGTGGCAAGCATTGCGCATAACCCAAGTGTGGCAACGGCCGTTAAGTTATTTGCTGATTTAGCACTGGCGACATCATTTTTAGGGGTGAGTTTAGGGTTATTTGATTTTTTTGCTGATGCATTTAAAAAAGGTGACAATAAAACGGACCGAATTAAAACGGCCTTGATTACGTTTATTCCGCCGCTTGGCTTTGCATTGTTTTATCCTCAAGGCTTTATTATGGCCTTAGGGTACGCTGCAATAGCACTTGTCGTGCTGGCTATATTTTTGCCTGTAGCAATGGTTTATAAACAGCGTACAACATCAAATAAAACAGGCTATAAAGTAAAAAGTGGGAATGTTGGGCTTGGTATAGCAGCTATATGTGGCATAACTATTATTGCTGCACAGTTTATGCAAATGGTGGGGCTTATTCCTGCTATTGGTTAAAGTTTTTTGTTTTAATTTAGATAATAAAAAACCGTTTTTTGTTTTAATTTAGATAATAAAAAACCGCACATCATCAGGTGTGCGGTTTTTTATATTAACTGCGTTTATTTACAAACGTCAGCTACAGCATTTGAAAAGTATTCAATATTTGAATGACTAACACCTGCAACATTTACGCGGCTAGAGCCAACAATGTAAATGCCGTATTCTTTTTGTAGGCGAGCAATTTGCTCTTTATTAATACCTAAGAAAGAAAACATACCGTTTTGGCGCTCGATAAACGAGAAATCTTGAGCAATATCTTTAGTTGCTAAGCTTTCTTTAATTAAGCTACGTAAGCCATTTATGCGGCTACGCATTTCATCAAGCTCAGAGTGCCATAATTGTGTAAGCTCAGTACTGCTTAAAATAGTATTAACAATGTCAGCACCATGCGCTGGCGGCATTGAGTAAATACTACGTACAACGCTTAGCATTACAGAGTTTGAAATATCTGCTGTTGCGCTGTCTTTTGCAATTAGTGAACATGCACCAATACGCTCGCGGTATAAGCCAAAGTTTTTAGAACATGAAGAACAAATAATCAGCTCTTCTACTGCATCGGCTAAAATACGTAAGCCACGTGCATCTTCTTCAAGTGAAGCACCAAAGCCTTGGTATGCAATATCAACAAGTGGTGTAAAGCCAACTTCTTTTGCAAGTTCGGCAACCGTATTCCACTGTGTTTCATTTAAATCCATACCGCTTGGATTATGACAACATGCATGCACTAAAACCACATCACCTTTAGGCACTTGTTTAAGTGTGTTGATCATTTCATCAAACAGTAAATCTTTATTTTCGTAATCGTAATATGGGTATTCTTTTACTGTTAAGCCTGCAGCTTCAAACAAACTAATGTGGTTAGCCCATGTTGGGTTAGTTACCCAAACAGTCGCGTCTTTATTGCAACGCTTAATAAATTCAGCTGCAACACGAAGTGCACCCGTACCACCAGGAGCTTGTGCAGTACGTACGCGGTTAGCTAGTAATGCTTGGTGTTCACCTAATAGTAACTGCTCCATTTTTTGGCAGTAATCTAAATTACCCGCTAAACCAATGTAAGATTTGCTCATTTCGTTTTCAAGACGAAACGCTTCAGCTTTTTTTACCGCTTTAAGAACCGGTGTATTGCCTTGCTCATCTTTGTAGACACCTACACCTAAATCAATTTTATTAGGGTTTGTATCTTGTTTATAGGCCGCCATAAGGCCAAGAATAGGATCTGTTGGTAATGGTTTTAATACTGAGAACATTGGCTATCTCTTATCGTTATTTAGGGGTTAGCTGTTAAGCTAAGCTTAACATAAAAGCACATCATATTGACTAGCGTTATTTACACTAGAAAGTGAGGAATTTTAATACAACATGCAATTAAAATGGCAAGCGTCTTTTCATCAAAAAAATCATTTTTAAAGGCTTCTGCATCTACAATACCAACGCATTCATTTTGTGCATTAAATAAAGGTAGGCAGGTTTCTGATTTAACTTTAGGATCGCATGTGTAGTATTCACCACCTTGTGATAAATACGCTTCAACGTTATTAATAATGCGGCCCTTGTGAGATAGCGCAACCTGTACGTTGTTACTGCCAGCCGAAAATGCTTGCGTTAAAGGAAACAACGGACGACTAGGCGCACCATGATAAGCCAATTTTAATAGTTGATTACCTTCATGGGTATTAGTTGATTGATAAATACCATACCAATCAACGCCTGTTTGCTGCTCAATGTAGCTTACAATACTTTGTAAATTAGCTAGCTTGAACTGTGTTTGCTCATCATTTTTAAGATAGTCAGTTAATTTGAATGGCTCATCTTGTAAGTAACCAAATAAACTACATGCACCGCCCTCGCCAAGCTCAGGTATTTGATACTCCCAACACACATCAGGCAAAGCAGTGTTTGCTAAATGTAGATCAAGCTTTTCAAGCTCTGTTGAAATCAAAGCTGGATTAGCACTAAGTTGTGCTTGTTTTAAGTAAGAAGAAATCATTTGGCCATCCATACATCTAAAGTTTCGAGAATAATAGCATGGATATTTTTACAGAGCTAGCTCAACTTGTAGCACATTTCAACTTGGTTACCACTGGCGTTATAAGTGACTTTTTCGGCTATTTCTTCTAATAAAGACACCCCTCTGCCAAATTCGTTATTAGCCTTTGCCAACTAATCGTGCTTACTACTAAACCCTCGGCCTGAATCACAAATAATAAAATATAAACTGAGCGTGTCGGGGCAATAGCGCATATCAATAATAATCATGGCATCTGTAAGTTTAGCAAGGGCAGCCTCTCTCAACTCGTAATATCGAAAAAAGCCGTCCTCTTGTTTTTTAATTTCTGAGTTAAGGCCTAATACACCATGATCAAGCGCATTGTTGTAAGCCTCAGACAACAGTAAAAATATATTAGAGCGATGAGTATTTAGCCCCTCAACACTACTTAAAATATTAACGACGTCGTAAACGGGGTCTGTTTTTTTTATTTGCTCTGAGTTTAAGCTCAAAGACAAATTAAAAGCCAAAGTAGAAAATGCTTCTCGCTCTTGTTCCTCAGGAATTAAAGGCAGGCAGTTTAGTAAAACAATGCTTAAATCGTCTTGCTGCTTAGTACCATCAGCAAACTTAGTAACATTAGCAACTATGTCTTCACTACTAATCATCGATTTACTTTTTAAGGTTTGTAAAAAACGCTCTTCCCCAAAAAATATATCCTCTTTGTTTGCTGTTTCTATAATACCGTCGGTTGCTAATACTAGGCGTGTATTACTATTTGTTTCAAAATGAATAACTTCATATTCAAATTCTTGTTCATCTAAAATCCCCAGCGCCATATGCTGCGATTCTAATGTTTGTTTTACATTACCGTCTTTATCTATTAGGTACGCATCTGGCAGGCCGCCCATCCATGCAGAAACACTTTTACCTGATGCACTAAGCTCTATAATGGTTGCAGCACAAAACATATGCCCAGGTAGTAGGTTGTACAGTAGTGTATTTAGCTCGCTGGCAATATCGTTAACCGCCATGCCTTTTTGTACCATAGTATAAAACACACGAGAAGTTGGTAACGCACCAATAGCTGCTGCAAGGCCATGGCCCGTAAAATCTCCCAACATGCAATACAAATTACCGATTGGGCTTTGCGCTACTAAAAACATATCGCCGTTAAACATAGAGGCCGGTGATAAATTAAAATCTAAATACTCTTTAAACTTACCTTGGTTTTCTAATGAGTTATTAAAAATATGCTCAATTATTTCGTGTTCACGTTCAATTTGATTATGATGATATTCAAGTAGTTTCTTTTGTTGGTTTGCTTTTTTACTCAGCTCTCTGGTGCGAATATGTGCTTTAATTTTTGCGTGTAAAATAACTTTTTCAAATGGTTTATGAATAAAGTCATCGCCACCCACTTCGAGGCAGCGCTCAAAACTTGCTTGATCGTCTAAGGAGGTTATAAAAATAATCGGTAAGTAGACTTCACTATACTGCTGCTTTATTTTTTCAGCAGCTTCAAAACCATCCATTACAGGCATTAAAACATCAAGTAAAACAACGTCTATCTGCTCTCTTTTAAGTACATTAAGCGCATCTAGCCCGTTATAAGCCACTGATATTTTATAGCCCTCTTGCTCAAGCATTTTACTTAGTAAAATGCGATTGAGCGCCTGATCATCCACAATTAACACATGTATCATTAGCTAATATCAAACTTTTTATCAAAACGTGAAATTTGTATAATTTTTCTAAGCTGAGGTTGGCAATTGCTTATTTCAATAGTTTTCACTTGGCTATCAATTGTTTTTTTCATGTTAAGTAACATGCCAAGTGCTGAGCTATCCATGTAGTCAGTCTCTCTTAAATCGATAATAACCTTTACTGTTTTTTCGCTCATTTGAGCATAAGCTTGGCGAAAAGATTGCACTAAATTAAAGTCAAATTTACCTTTGATTTGTATTGTTAATGTAGTGCCATCGACTGATTCATTCTTAGTTAAACTCATATTAAACTCCAATAATATTTCCTTTGAACTAAATATAACCTGTTAAAAGTATTTAGCAAAAAGAAAAACACACAACTTCAAATTTGCTATCATTTACACCAGTATTTAATTCATTTTTATCCACAAAGGTAAGGTATGAGTGATAGTCACTTAGTATATTCAACTAGTACGGGTCGCATTGACCAGCCAAAACCAGAAAAAGAGTTACACGCTAAACTTTTTAAAGATGGTTTTATTCGCATTGAGCGTCAAACAAAAGGGCGTAAAGGCAAAGGAGTTATGCTAGTTGTTGGCATTGATCCAAAAGATCACGATTTAAAAAAGTTAGCTAAAACTATAAAAAGCAAAATGGGCCAAGGAGGCGCAGTAAAAGAAGGCATTATTGAAGTACAAGGTGATGACCGAGATAAACTAAAAGGCATTTTAGAAGCTTTAAAATTTAAAGTTAAAATTGCGGGTGGTTAACCCGCAATTTTATTAACTAATTACTTCGCTATTTGCGAGTTCATTTAACCTTTCATACAAATTCGGTAGTTCGTGTTCCGCAATTGGCTTACTAAAATAATAACCTTGCACAATGAAGCAATTATTATTTTGTAAAAACTGCATCTGCTCTATTGTCTCAACCCCTTCTGCAACCACGTCTAGCTTTAACTTTTGCGCCATGGCAATAATAGCTGCAGTGATTTCCATATCATTCGTATCCTCTGGGATATCTTTTACAAATGAACGGTCAATTTTCAATATATCAACCGGGAATCGTTTTAAGTAACTGAGCGACGAATAACCTGTACCAAAGTCATCAATAGAAATAGATATACCTAATGCTTTAAGCTCGTGCAATTGTGTAATGGCTGCCTCTACATTACCCATTAGCATGCTTTCGGTAAGCTCTAAGTGAAGGCGCTTTGCTGAAACACCCGACTTAATTATCATTTTGCTCAGCGTTGTAACTAAGCTTGAGTCTTTAAACTGGCGGGCCGATAAGTTTATCGATATATTATTTTCTAGACCTTGTTCTGCTAATCTTACGGCAAAATCACAGGACTCTTGAAGCACCCATTCGCCTAATTCAACTATAAGGCCTGTCGCCTCAGCAATAGGAATAAATTTATCTGGAGGGATTACGCCCTCAGCTGGGTGGAACCATCTTAATAACGCTTCATAGCCAACAACTTGATGAGTACGGCTATCAACTTGAGGTTGGTAGTAAACTACAAATTGCTTTTCTTTGAGCCCTATACGTAACTCATTTTCAATAAATAAACGCTCATTTGCGGCCGCATTTAATTCTTGGCTATAAAAGTGGAAGGTATTACGTCCTTTTGCTTTTGCCTCATACATTGCCAAATCAGCATGTTTGAGTAACTGATCTTCCTCTAAGCTATCGTAAGGAGCCATAGTTATACCAATACTTGCACTGACAATAACTTCATTGCTACCTAGTTTTATAGGCACGTTCAGTGTTTTTTGAATTGTATTGGCAACATCAGCCGCGTGAGCTTGGCTTTCTATACCACTGAGCAACACTGCAAATTCATCACCACCTAAGCGCGCTATGGTATCCTCGGCTCGTAAACGTTTTTTAAGTCTGTTTGCCACTTCAATTAATAATTGATCGCCTGCATCGTGGCCTAATGTATCGTTAATACGTTTAAATTCGTCTAAATCAAAGTAAAACAATGCAAACGCATAGTGCGCACGTTCAGCTAATGCCATTGATTTGCGTAATTGCATTCTAAAGAACGTTCTGTTGGCAAGACCAGTAAGGGTGTCAAAGTAAGCAAGTTGCTCCATTTTACGCTGGCTTTCTTTTACAAACGAAATGTCTTGTGCTGATGCTACGTAACTGGTTATTTCACCGCCCTCTTCACGAATTGGTGAAACACTTAGAGATACCCAAATTGGCTCTTTATTCAAGCCTTGGATTAATGTATCACCGCGCCAATAATTACGGCTGCGTAAATTTATGTCTATATCTTCAACTAAAATAGACATCTCTGAGGCAATAATATTAAGTAATGGCGCTCTATTAAAATGACTTTCTGGGTAGCCTGTCATTTCTAGCATTTTTGGATTTACGTATTCAATTACAAAATTCTCATCGGTGATCACAACGCCAGTGCCCGAGAATGCTACCGCTTTAGATAAACGGTTAGCTGCTTTTTCAGCAATTTCTTTTTCTGTAATTCTCTGGTTTAAGCCATCGATAAGTTTGCGAATTTCTACCGTCATGTCTCTAAATGAGCCATTAAGCGTGCCAATCTCATCTTTGTTTTCTGGCGGAAACTCAGTTGTTAATTGACCTTTGCCAAAACTTGTAACTGCATAAACCAAAGTATGTAAACGGCGAAGGACTAGTTGATAAAGCGCTTGATGCAGCAATAAGGCAACTAATATTGCGTATAAAATAAAGAGACCGAAAAACTTCAGTTTTAAATCTTGTAATGCAGATAACGTAGATGAACGCTTTTTATATACCCCTATGTACCAATCTAAGTCATCAATCTTACGAATATTGATAATATGAGCTTCGTCATTTTTTCCAAATGAATTTGCGTATTCAGGTAACTTCACTGTAATAACATCGTCAATAATCGACTGCAGCGCTGGGTTTACAAATTCGTTAGTAGCGAGTGCTTTATTATCACTACCATAGTCAGCTAGTAAGGTCGGATTTAAGTCTGGGTGTGCCAACAATTGCCCTTTACTATCAAACACAAGTAGGTGTTTTTCTTTATCACCAACAGGTAAAAACGAAATAAGTTTGTTGAGGGAAATATCGCTTCCCGTTACACCTAAAAACTCGTTATCAACATACACCGGCACTAGTAAGCTAATAACCCACTTTCGCCATACTGTATCGTAATAAACTTTTGACCATGCAGGCTCTCGCTCTGACCCCAGCATACTTTTAATAGATTTGTACGTTGACCCTTGAGTAACTCTAAACTCGGCTGGCGCATTTAATGCCCAGTTTGGAGGAGAAACACGAATGAAATCGTCATCGGTAATTAAATAAAAGTTAAAAAAGTCGTGTACCAGAGTCGGAGAAATTATACGCCATAACATTTCGGAATCATTAAATAGGCGTTTATAAAAAGGAGAGTAATTTTGCTGTGGTAAAAATGCTGCTGATAATCCATCAGCCGAGGCACTTCGAATCGTACCATCGCTATTAAACTGTAACTGTGATTTATTACTTAAATTAATTGGTAAATTAGATTGAAATAGCTGCTCTGTCACTACGTTATTGGCTTGCTGAGCTATATTTATTTTTGTTTTAATACGTTCATTAAACTGCTTCACTAATAAATCTGTAGAGCTTTTTAACACCTCATGCTCTTCAAAAACAAGTTGCTTCTCTTCAGATTTAAGCATTAAGGCAGCCGCACACACCCCTGCTATTAAACAAATAGCAGATATAAGTAGTGAAAGTTTTACACTTAAAGAATTAAATCCAAAACGCGATGGAGGGCGTCTGTAAACCACAGGTCAACCTTAATTATTAATAATTGTTATTATTTGAACCAGTTTACGAAATATATCAGATCTGACTTAATATTTATAAATTATTTGTTAAATATCACTAAAAACTAACTATGACCAAATAAATAGCGCTTTGCGCTTATTTAGCAACGTATCGTTATTGACATTGTTAGTAACTCTCCATACATTAACTGCATGAAACTATTTATCTCTCGCACTTTTTTTTCGTTTTTTAGCTTCTTTATATAAAAGAGGCTTCCCTGTTTGTGAGATAAAATCAATCGAATAGTAAAGCCTCCCAACTGGGAGGCTTTTTTGTTTTTGCTGTGTAGTAACAGCCTACTTTTGGAATGAGGATACCAAAATGACAAATGATGTATTAAATGCACTAAGACACGATATAAATGAAATAGACTCCGACTTACTGGTGTTATTAGCTAAACGCCGTCGCATTAGCCACGGCGTGGTTGAATACAAAATCGCGAACAATAAGCCAATTCGCGATGAAGCACGTGAACTCGCGCTTCTAGAAAAATTGATTGGTTATGGTAAATCACTGGGGTTAGATGCTTACTACGTAAATAATGTGTTTCAAACTATTTTGGAAGATTCAGTTTTACACCAACAAGCAATGCTGCAAAAAAACCTTAATCCAGATGCCCTCAGTGAAACACATCGTGTTACTTACTTAGGTGGTCAGGGTTCTTATAGCCAGCTTGCATGTCATAAATACTTTAGTCGCCGCCCTGGTAAATTAATTGAAATTGGCTGTACATCGTTTGACGACATAACAGGTAAAGTAGAAAACGGCCAAGCTGATTTTGGTTTATTACCGATTGAAAACACAAGCTCTGGTAGTATTAACGAAGTATTTGACTTATTACAGCACGCACAAGTCTCGATTGTTGGAGAAGTCACTCACAGTGTAGAGCATTGCTTACTCGCAAACCCTGATACTGAACTTAGCCAACTGACAAAAGTATTTGCACATCCACAACCATTTGCGCAGTGCAGCCGCTTTTTACAAGGCTTAGGTGATTTACAACACGAAACATGTGACTCTACATCAAGTGCATTACAATCAGCTCTGAACACACCAAATAGTGCTGCAATTGGCTCTGCACAAGCAGGAAAAAATGTCGGCCTTGAAGTCATCAAATCAAATCTTGCTAATCAAAGCGAAAATCATAGCCGCTTTATTGTTGTTGCGCGTAAACCTCTGCAAGTGTCTAACCAAATTCCAACTAAAACTAGTTTGATCATGTCGACAAAACAACAAGCGGGCTCACTAGCCGATGCGTTGATGATTTTTAAACAGCATAAGATTAATTTAGTAAAACTTGAGTCGCGCCCAACTCCGGGCAATCCGTGGGAAGAAGTATTTTATGTAGATCTTGAAGCAAACTTAGCTGATAGCCAAGTAAAAGAAGCGCTAGAAGAGCTTAAAGAACACACCCAATATGTGCGTATTTTAGGCTGCTATCAAAGCGAGTCATTACAGGCAGTAAGCGTTAATACCTAATACACACTTTCATAATTAAAAAGGGCCGATATCGGCCCTTTTTAGTAAAAAGTGACAAGTATTAGTCTAAAACTTTTGAATCATTTGCTTTATTTAATAAGCTTCGGCTTTGTGTTAAAAAGTGCTCTGTTGAGTCAGAAAAGTAAACTTTCGCCTGTGCAAAAGAATCAATAAGCGCTGCTTTATCTCCTGCTTTTAATTTTTCCAATGTACTTGCAAAAGTGTCTTGGTACTGTGCGAGTAGGCTCTCTACATCATCGAATTGCGCTAACATAATATCTGAGTACAACTCCGGCGACTGCGCAAATAAACGCCCTACCATCATTAGCTCTAGTTGATATATAGGTGACGAGCAACTACGTAACTCTTCTAGTGTATGACTTTGTTTTGCTAAAAACTGTCCGTACACAAATGTTGTTAAATGGCGCATTACCTGAATAATTTGCATTGCTTCGTCGTGCTTTTTAGCATCAAGCTCAACAAGCTGACAACCCCATACTTGTAACTGCTGTAACAAGCCTTTTGCCGCTTGGTGATCTCGCCCTTCACATACAACGACTGTTTGTTTTACCCAGTGTGATATGTCAGGGCCAAACATAGGATGCAAACCAACCACAGGGCCACTATGCGCGGCTTTTAGTGCTTTAATAGGCGATTGCTTTACCGATGTAATATCAACTAGTAAACAGTCATCATCTAGTTTAGGTAACTTAGCAACTACTGCGTCCAATGCATTAATTGGTACGCTAATCATTACTAGCTTGGCACCTTTTAAAATATTTTGCGCATCGTTTTGCTGATCTTTATCTAAAACTTTAACTTCGTAACCTGAGCGAATAAACTGCTGAGCAAATAGCTGCCCCATAGCACCTTGGCCACCTACAATAACAATTGGCGAAAGTTCTGGCGCTGCACATGCAAGTTTTGCTTGTTGGTTTTGATAGGCTTCTCGCATCATGCGTCTTAGTATATCTTCAACGAGATCGGGGCTTACATTTTGATTTATTGCTTCTTGTCTT
This sequence comes from Pseudoalteromonas sp. TAE79, assembly GCF_000498015.1. NCBI lineage: Bacteria > Pseudomonadati > Pseudomonadota > Gammaproteobacteria > Alteromonadales > Pseudoalteromonadaceae > Pseudoalteromonas > Pseudoalteromonas sp. TAE79. The sequence continues at coordinate 11,036 of NZ_AUTL01000107.1, read as the reverse complement.
CTTGCCGCTAATAGCTCTGCTTCACGATTAGGTGCATGTAAAGGCGCGCCTGTTTGTTGTTTTATCTCACCAATTTTTTGCGTAATACCATTACGTTTAGCGAGTAAGGCAACAAGTTGTGCGTCGCATTCATCTATACCTTCTCTCAGCTGTGCTAAATCACTTATGTCAGCCACGTTCATACCACCTTAAAAAACAAATAACGTAAATATAAATTTACATAAAAGTAAGCTAATCAATACGATAAATACTAACAGGATCAGCTAACTGATAAAAGGCTAAAGCTTAAATTTTACTAATGAGGATTGAGAATTGAGAATTGAGAAAATAATATTCTAAAACCAAAACGGGTTGCAACCCGAAGGATGCAACCCGTTTTTTTGCGTTGATAAACAGCGCGTATTAGTTAAGTTTTTCTCTAATACGTGCAGATTTACCAGAACGCTCACGTAGGTAGTAAAGCTTAGCACGGCGAACTGCACCGCGACGCTTAACTGCTACGCTATCAATAAGAGGGCTGTGCGTTTGGAATACACGCTCAACACCTTCACCGTTCGAAATTTTACGAACTGTGAATGCTGAGTGAAGACCACGATTACGCTTAGCGATTACAACACCTTCAAAGGCCTGTAGACGCTCTTTAGCACCTTCTTTTACTTTTACCTGTACAACCACTGTATCACCAGGGCCAAATGCAGGTACGTCTGTTTTAAGCTGCTCATCTTCAAGCGCTTTAATAATATTTTGGTTTACTTTTGCCATTATGTTTCTCACTTTCCTAGGTGTAACTGTCTTCTAGCCACAAGCTTTTTGGTACTCTTGCTGAAATTCTGCGAGTAATACCGCTTGCTCCTCAGTCAGAGCTAGGTTATGCAACAAGTCAGGACGTCGTAACCAAGTTCTACCTAATGACTGCTTAAGCCGCCACTTTGCTATCTCTTGGTGGTTTCCGCTGAGTAATACAGCAGGAACCTGTTTGTCGTCCAATGTTTCTGGTCGTGTATAGTGTGGACAATCTAACAAGCCATCCGAAAACGAATCTTGTTCTGCTGACTGGTTATGACCTAACACACCTGGCACTAATCGCGCTACTGCGTCAATTAATGTCATGGCAGGTAGTTCACCACCACTCAAAATAAAATCACCAATTGACCATTCTTCGTCAACATATGATTCTATTATTCTCTCATCTATACCTTCATAGCGACCGGCAATCAAAATCAGTTTATTAGAGTTAGCGAGTTCGCTAGCGCCCTGCTGATCAAGTTTGCGCCCTTGCGGAGACATATAAATTACTTTAGCGCCATCACCAGCTGCTTTTTTAGCTTCGGCAATCGCTTTTTTTAATGGCTCAACCATCATTAACATACCTGGTCCGCCCCCGTAAGGACGGTCATCTACGGTTCTATGCTTATCTAAAGCGTAGTCTCGCGGATTCCAACAGTTAAAATCAATTAAACCATTTTTTACTGCGCGACCGGTAACACCTTGGTCTGTAATAGCGTCAAACATGTCTGGAAAAAGGCTTATCACCCCTACCCATAATGAACTAGTTTGCGTCATTAAAACCCTGGATCCCAATCTACGGTAATTTCTTTTGCGTCGTATTTAACTTCTTTAATAACTGAATCAGTTAAAAAAGGAATCAAACGTTCAGCTTGACCAAATGCGTCTTTACTGTTTGCTTTCACAACTAGTACGTCATTTGACCCTGTCTCCATAAGGTCATCAACAATGCCTAAGCTATAACCTTTATCGGTTACAACAGACATGCCAATGAGATCTCGCCAATAGAACTCACCTTGCGGAAGTTCTGGTAAATGCGCTGCATCCATTGAGATTTCAGCATGGGTATAAGCCATTGCTTCGTCTCGGTCGTTTATCTGCGCAAATTTAGCGATAAAGCCTTTGTTGTGGCGACGCCAGTCGACCACTTCTAAGGACTGCCATTTACCTTGCTGCCCTATCAACCACGGGCTGAAATCGAAGATCCCTACGGGATCATCAGTAAATGAATGTACCTTAAGCCAGCCCTTTATACCATATGGGGCACCGAGCTTTCCTACGACAATTATTGATGAGGTGTTCTCTTGACTCATGGTTACACTTACGCCTATTAAGCCGCTTTACGAGCGTCTTTTACTAACTTAGCTACGCGATCTGAAAGAGATGCGCCCTGACCTACCCAGTGTTCAACACGTGGTAAATCTAAACGAATTTTTTCTTCTTGACCTGAAGCAATTGGGTTAAAAAAGCCTACTTTCTCGATGAAGCGACCGTCACGCGAGAAACGGCTATCCGCAACCACAATTTGATAGAAAGGGCGTTTTTTAGCGCCACCACGTTGCAAACGAATAGTTACCATACCGTCCTCTATAAAGATTGACTGTTTTCATTAATAAGATTTACTCCCCAGAATGGGGAGCTGGGGAATTGTACGAGTTTTTGGCAATAACGCAAGTAAGAAGTGAAGCAAAAAGACAGTTTAGTAGGTTAAACCGTGATCTCAACGACAAATTAGGGTTAAAGGTGTATTACATGCATAATTTATTCAACAAAAAAGGAGCTATTTGCTCCTTTAAATATGATTCGCTATTGTTTTAAAAAATAACTCAAAAGTATTTTTTAAAACTTAGGACCACCGCCACCCATCATCCCAGGTGGTAACATGCCTTTCATACCGCGCATCATTTTAGTCATGCCGCCTTTACCTTTCATCTTTTTCATCATTTTTTGCATTTGCGTAAACTGCTTAAGCAACTTATTAATCTCTTGTACTTGTGTACCAGAGCCTGCTGCTATACGTTTTTTACGCGAACCTTTGATGATTTCTGGACGTGCACGCTCTTTTTTAGTCATTGAGCTAATAATAGCTTCCATTTGGATAAATGTTTTGTCACCCATTTGGCCTTTAACAGCATCTGGTAAGTTAGACATACCAGGGAGCTTATCAAGCATCGACATCATGCCACCCATGTTTTTCATTTGCTTTAATTGATCAGCAAAGTCATCAAGGGTAAAACCGGCACCTTTAAATACTTTTTCAGCAACTTTAGCAGCTTGCTCTTTATCTACTTTCATTTCGACTTCTTCGATTAATGAAAGTACATCACCCATGCCTAAAATACGCGACGCTATACGGTCTGGATGGAAAGGCTCAAGTGCGTCAGTTCGCTCACCCACACCCATAAATTTGATTGGTTTGCCTGTGATATGACGAATAGATAAAGCAGCACCACCACGTGCATCACCATCGGTTTTTGTTAATATTACACCGGTTAGTGGCAGAGCTTCGTCAAATGCTTTAGCTGTATTTGCCGCATCTTGACCCGTCATTGCATCAACAACGAATAAAGTTTCAATTGGGTTGATTGCTTTGTGAAGATCTTTAATCTCGTCCATCATGTTGCTGTCAACATGTAAACGACCTGCGGTATCAACAAGTACTACATCTATAAATTTCTTTTTAGCATGAGAGATTGCAGCGTTTGCAATATCCACTGGCTTTTGCGAAATATCACTTGGAAAGAAATCAACGTCAACTTCTGTAGCAAGCGTTTCTAGCTGTTTAATCGCAGCAGGGCGATAAACATCGGCACTTACTACAAGCACTGATTTCTTTTTGCGTTCTTTTAAAAACTTAGCAAGCTTAGCTACACTGGTGGTTTTACCCGCACCTTGCAGACCCGCTACCATAACAACGGCTGGCGGTTGTGCATTTAGGCTTAGCTCTTCATTGGCCTCACCCATTGCTTTTTCTAGTTCTTCACGCACTATTTTTATAAATACTTGGCCTGGGCTTAAGCTTTTTGTAACTTCAACCCCAACTGCACGTTCTTTAACTTGTTTTACAAACTCGCGAACAACAGGCAGTGCCACATCGGCTTCTAAAAATGCCATACGCACTTCGCGAAGTGTGTCTTTTATGTTGTCTTCAGTCAGACGGCCACGGCCACTGATATTTTTTAAGGTTTTACCTAATCGTTCTTGGAGGTTCTCAAACATGTAACGGTTCCGATAAGACGTTTATATCAATCCATTAAAATTTTACGGTTAGTTTGATTTTCAATTAACCAGGATTGACTTATTAAGTTTCAATTAAAAGTAGTATACCGTATATGGCGTCTTACAATACAGTGTTCAAGTGCACCTTGTTGAGTTTCTTTTTTTAAGGTCTATGCATTTGCTTTGCTATAAAATACAATGGCTATATAACAACAAGGATTATTTTGTCTCAAATTAAGTGGCCCAAGCACAATGCTGATTATTAGTTTAACTATTATTGCCAGTTTATTTTATGTGTTAGCAACGTCTCACGTGCTCTCACGCCTGTTTCATCAACAAGGCCCTAGCCAAAAGGTAACCGTCATATTGAGCACTGTTGCTATAGTGGCGCATATGCTGCTGTTAGTTAACTCTGTTTTTAGATCCGACGGTCAAGACTTAAGTATTGTAAACGTCTCCCTTTTAACATGCTGGGTTATTGTAGTTTCAGTAACAGCTGTGTCGCTAAAGTTCCCTGCCACTTTATTATTGCCCGTTGTTTATGGTTTTGGTGCTTTACTTACAATTGCCAGTTTATTTATTCCTCATCATATTTTACTGCAAAGCATTAATATTGAGGTTGGCTTAGTAACACACATTTCCTTATCCCTATTGGCCTACTGTATTTTAATTATTGCTACTTTATATGGTGTACAGTTCTACTTTATTGATAAACGTTTAAAACGTAAAGATTTAGCAATTGTGCATAGTCACCTTCCGCCTTTAATGGTTGTTGAGCGCCAGCTTTACCAACTCCTTAATTTAGGCACCATATTACTCACGTTCGCATTACTCTCGGGGTTTGTATTTCTTGATGGGATGTTTGCTAAAGAGTTCATTCATAAAACGATATTGTCGTTAGTTGCGTGGGCTATTTTTGCCACTGTAGCCATCGGGCATATGAAAAAGGGTTGGCGCGGTAAACCTGTGGTTATTACGATCATGGTCGCTGCATTTGTCCTCACACTCGCATATTTTGGCAGCCGTTTCATACAAGAAGTGATACTAAATAAGTTTTAACTTGACTCTGCTTGCTCACTCTAGCTTAATACGCATTGATTTATAAGAAAAGGATCCATCGTTGGACGACATATCGACAAGTACCCTATTTATCATTTTAGGTTTTTTGGTGCTTTTTTCTGCTTATTTTTCTGGTTCAGAAACCGGAATTATGTCAATCAATCGTATACGCCTGCGACACCTCGCTAAAGAGGATCATCGTGCAGCTAAACGAGTCAGTAAATTACTTAGCCGTCCAGATAGGCTCATCGGTTTAATCTTAATTGGCAATAATCTTGTCAATATAGCTGCAGCTCAAGTTGCTACCATTATAGGTATTCGCCTTTATGGTGACCTTGGTATTGCTATCGCTACGGGTGTGTTAACTTTAGTCGTGCTTATATTTGCCGAAGTAACACCTAAAACTCTTGCTGCCCTTTATCCTGAAAAAGTTGCTTTTCCAAGCTCAATAATACTTAAAGGGTTACTAAAAATTCTTTTTCCTTTTGTTGTTATCGTTAACTGGATGACCAACGGGATATTGCGATTATTTGGTATTAGTGCCGCTCAAATCGACGAGCACAGCATGAGCAAAGAAGAATTAAAAACAGTGCTCAATGAGTCAGGCGCACTTATCCCTGCTCGCCATCAAAGTATGCTGACCTCAATTTTAGATTTAGAGCAAGTAACCGTTGAAGATATCATGATCCCACGTAACGAAATTGTGGCTATTGATATTAATGATGATTGGAAACTAATTAGTCGTCAGCTTACCCATGCACAACATACTCGCGTGTTGTTGTATCGCGACAATATAGATGACGCAGTAGGCTTTATTCACTCTCGAGATGCACTTCGTCTACTTACAAAAGAGCAATTTGATAAACCATCTTTGCTGCGTGCTGTACGCGAAATTTACTTTATCCCAGAGGGAACATCACTTAACACTCAGCTGTTAAAGTTTCAGCAGTCTAAAGAGCGTATTGGCTTAGTAGTAGACGAGTATGGCGATATTCAAGGTTTAGTAACGCTTGAAGATATTTTAGAAGAAGTTGTTGGCGATTTTACAACTACACAAACTCGTACGCCAAGCGAAGAAGTAGAAACACAAACTGATGGCTCTTGTATTGTAGATGGCGGCGCTAACGTACGCGATTTAAATAAAGAGATGGGTTGGGATTTCCCACTAGACGGCCCAAAAACTTTGAGTGGTTTAATTGTTGAATACTTAGAAGATATTCCCGATGCAAATATTAGTCTACGTATTGCGGGGTACCCTATTGAAGTACTCGAAGTAAAAGAGAATATGATAAAACAGGTGAAGATTCAGCCTAATAAGCGTTCTCGCTAAGTATAAAAGGAGCCGATTGGCTCCTTTTTTATATCCATTAATAACTCTCTAGCCAAATATAAGACGTTCAAACCAACCTTTATCAAGCTCGTCTTCACAGCGCTTTAATTGCGCGCCATAACGGCTCGCTCTGTGTTTAACTTTATTTGCTACACCCATTAACCACTTTTTCTTTTTATATGTGCCACGCTTATAGCCACCCCAACCTTCATGATAATTAAGGTATTGTGCGTAAGCATCCCATTTAGAGATTTTATTTACTTTATGCGTTTTATAAACAAACCACGCCATAAAGTCGATTGCATCGTCAAAGTCGTCTCTATCAGCACCATTGTTTCCTGTTTCACGAATATAATCAGACCATGTTGGTGTTTTAGCCTGTGAGTAACCATAAGCATCACTTGCGCGACCGGTTGGAATTATCCATAAGAAGTACTCCATAGGTGGAGCCGCATCATGCTTAAAGGAGCTTTCCTGGTACATCATACTCATGAGTACATGCTTAGGAGAGCCCCATTTTTCTTGCGCATCTTTTGCGTCAAAATACCAATCAGGTTTTTCTTCAAAGATTTTACATAGATCATTAGGTTGCTTTGGAGGCGCTGTAGCACAACCAGCTAAAGTAATGGCAAGAGATAAAATAATTGAATTTTTTTTCATTTTTCTAAGATCTCACAGAACTTTTCTAAAAAGTGTGGGTCTGACTCAATGAATGCAGCAGTACAGCATTAGTTCATCCCTGAATATATATTTACGCAGCCTACTTAGGCTGCGTTTTTTTTTGCTTAAATTTTACTAAGTATTAAGATTATTTACCGCCAAAATACGCATCTAAAAAGGCGGTAAATGACTGGGTATCTGCTTGCTCAATTGCAGTTTGTGCTTCGTTAGACTCTACAACTTGTTGTTCCAGCCAAGGCTTTAAAAACTCACTGTAATCAGTGTCAGCGTGACTTTGTTTGTATTTATTAGCCAGTGCTAGTGCAAAGTGACCGTTGTCTAAACCAGACTCTTTTAATTGCGACACGTAACGTCCAGAATAAGTAAGCTCTGGATTATGCACCCACGTTGCCATGCGCTTTATAGTATCGGAGTAATAATTAACACCATAAGCATTATCCATCCATTTAGCGACATCAGTGAGCTGTGCAAATATTTCATCGCCCCACGACTGAAAACTACGCTGTGTGTTATTAAAGTTAAGCATTAGCCCTTCTTCTCGACCTTGATTGACTACTGTGTCGAGGTTTTCAGTACTGCGTGCTTGTTCTTTCCAATCCATTGGAGCTGAATCTTTTAATAAACAATACGTTAAAAACACATCTAAAAAGTGAATTTGCTCAATATCAATACCCACTTCGCTAAACGGGTTAACGTCTAACGCGCGAATTTCTACATATTCAATGCCTGCTCGAAGCAATGCATCCGTTGGCGTTTCGCCACTTTTAGCATTACGCTTAGGACGAATTGGCGAGTAAAATTCGTTTTCAATCTGCAGAATATTTTTATTTAATTGTTTAGGGTTTTCACTCTTATAGTCATCAAGATCACCATAAATTTCTGATGGTGTGTTGATTGCTTTTTTAAGACCTGCAACATATTCATCTAACGAGTTATACATTACGCGTAGTGACGACTGGGCGCTATTTGTATAACCTAAATTGCCTAAACGCAGTGCCGTACCAACTTCTAAGTAAAGCGTACCTTTACCTAGTTTTTTAAATGGTAAATCGGTTTTTCGACCTTGTAAAAATGAGTTACATAATGCTGGTGATGCACCAAACATGTAACTTATTAGCCATAGTTCGCGTTTAAAGTTACGAATAAGCGCTAAATAACCCTCTGAAATAAAATCTTGAAGGCTTGCATTACTTTGTTGTAACGAGTGAAGCGACTGCCAAAGCGTATCTGGAAATGAAATATTAAAGTGAACGCCTGCAATTGCTTGCATCATACTACCGTAGCGATTTTTTAATCCTTCACGGTATAGTGTTTTCATTTTGCCTGTATTAGAACTACCAAATTGAGCTAAAACAATATCATCTTGGTGTTCAATAAAGCATGGCATACTGATAGGCCAAAGCAGTTCATCGTCCATCTTTTCTAGAGTGAACTTTTGAAGGTCCTTTAATTGTTTAAGAGTTTGCGTTGACGACTCACTAACTGGAGTAATAAATTCAAGTAAAGATTCAGAAAAATCAGTTGTGATATGGCCATTAGTTAACGCACTGCCCACCCCTTTTGGATGGCCTTTAGGTGATATAGCACCATTCTCTTGTATTCTTAGTGACTCTCGCTCTATGCCACGTTTAATGCCTTTAACTGCATGTTGGTGCTCATCTACTGATAACGCTTCAAGTGCGTTAGCTAAATCATGTGTTGTCAAAAAATCTTTCCTCGGGCCACGTGGCTTAATCATAAGGTTATGGGGGCTAATTACTTAGACTCAAGATGAATACCAATTTTATTGAAAATATGATCATTATATCGCGTTAAATAACGCCCTCACTGCGTTAAAAATTATTCATATAGAACAACTATATGTCATAATTTTCGCCTTGTTATTGTGCTATTTTCTTGGCGCTATAATAGATCATTCATTTAATGCAACTGGAATAAATTGCTAAGAACAATATAACTTTTCAAATCTAATAATTATTTGCCCACTTTATACATGCGCTTAATATGACCAACATCATTATATTAAGTCGTAATATTGCCATTGCTATGTGCATTATACAAATGCTTTATATACGTATTTAATTATAAATCAAATAAGTAAAATATCAGCCTATAGTAATAGACCGGAACTTATACAAAATCAGTTCAATTTAGCTGTCTGGTATTTAAACTTGATCTAGATCAATAAATACAATCATTTGTCTTATGAGCATAGAAGGAAAGACGCTATTTTTTGCTTTGTAGTGTGTAAGCAATATAATGACTGCAACAATAAAGGATGATAATAAATACAATGCACAATGATAAAAGCTTAAAAAATGAAGAAGTATACTTTGATGAATCACAAGAGCTGGTTTCCACTACTGATCTTAAAGGTGTAATAACATACGTCAATCAAGCGTTTTGTTCTATAGCCGGATATAGCGCACAAGAGCTTATCGGTCAGCATCATAATATCGTGCGCCACCCTGATATGCCAAAAGCAGCCTTTAAAGAAATGTGGGCAACATTAAAACAAGAACACTCGTGGCGCGGTATGGTTAAAAACCGCTGTAAAGATGGCCGCTATTACTGGGTAGATGCCTTTGTAACCCCCATTTTTGAACATGGCCGACTTGTTGGTTATCAATCTGTAAGAACCAAAGCAAGCTCTCAACTTAAGCAACGTGCACAAACACTTTACAACAAAATAAATACCAACAAGTCATTATTTAAACTACGAGAACACACCACAATACGACAAAGCCTTACTTTTATAAGCCTATTATTTTGGCTGATTTTTATTGCTGTTGCGGCATCAATCACCATTGCTGCAATTAGCCTATTTATTTGTGCTTTAGTTATTGTGCTAAATTATGACGAACTCATTGTTACCCCTAAAATATTACGAGAACAAAAAGCAAAAGCCGATTCAATCTCTCGTTATATTTACAGCGGCCATACACCGCACAGTGTAAGTGATTATAGAGAGCAAATGCTAAGTGCAAAATTGCGCACAGTCCTTGGCCGTATGAAAGACTCAACATTAAGCTTTAATGGCATCGCAACTGATTTAGACAAACAATCAACACTCACCGAAAAAGGGATTTCTTCTCAAGGTGAGCGTTTAGAACAAATTGCATCAGCGATGACTCAAATGAGTTCTACCATTGGTGAAATATCAGTAAATACAGCTCAAACAGCTGATAAAGTGAATAACACCCATCAAAGTTGCTCAGAGATAAAAGACCACATTGCAGATAATAGTAAAATGGTATCTGATTTAGCTTTTCAAGTGGAACAAGCAGCAAATACAGCCACCAGCTTAGCCTCTGAAGCAGATAAAATTGGTAAGGTAATGAGTGAAATAGAAGGAATTGCCGATCAAACTAACTTACTTGCTCTTAATGCAGCGATTGAAGCAGCTAGAGCGGGAGAACATGGGCGAGGCTTTGCTGTAGTCGCCGATGAGGTAAGGACTCTTTCGTCACGTACTCAAAATGCTACAACACAAATCCACAGTTCTATTAAAGAAATACAAGACACTTTATTTAGCTGGTCCAAAGTAATGCAAAGCACTAAAGCACAAGCCGATAACTGTGTTTTGACAACCGATAAAACCCAAGTTGAACTTGAGGGGATTTTTATCCAAATCAGTGAAATATCTCACTTAGCAATACAAATATCATCCGCTGCAGAAGAGCAACAAATGGTTAGTAACGACATTAGTAATAATGTTTCGCAAATTAAAGACTTTGGCGATAACAACTTAAGTTTAAGCTTTAATGTGGCAAAAGGTGCAGCTGAGCTTGTTGAAGGCTCACGTAGAGTGAACGATTTATTACTAACTTTTAAAGTTTAACAAACATAAAAAAGCCGCTATTTTAGCTGTCTCTTATACACAAATCCCTGCTAAGAAATTAGCGGGGATTTTTTTGAACTAAATCTCAATGTCATGATCAGATCTTCAAATCTTGTTTGA
>NZ_AUTL01000106.1:21866-29877 GCF_000498015.1 Pseudoalteromonas sp. TAE79 | reverse complement strand
AAGGATGGCTTAAGTTACAAGCCATCCTGGAAGGCTACGATTTAGCAAAATCTCTTGAGTCAGACTTGTGATCAAGAGACAGCTGTAAAGTGCCTTTTTTATTTGGTCGTTACGTATAAGTTTGTTAGTTTAAAAGTAGATTAACAACTGAAGCCGTGAAATTGAAAACCATTCCTATTACTAAGTTAGTCCCAGGTATGTTTGTGCAAAGCGTTACCAAACAAACTGGCAGCATTAAAATTAAAAACCAAGGCTGGGTTAAAACTCAAGCTGGTATTAATAACCTGATAAAAGCAGGTATTTTAGAAGTAGAAATCGACCCAGATAAAACCCTCATTGATTCAGTCCCTGAAAAAGATCCTATCGCTACACCTACAACAAAAATAAAGCGTAATCCTTGGCAAAAAATAAACAGCGCTGAGCAAGAAATGGGAAAAGCAAAAAAGCTTTATGACGAAGCAAAAACACTGCAAATAAAAGCATTTAAAGATATAAAAGCTGGCCGTGATATAGATATAGGGCCGTTTAGAGAACTGGCAAGTGGCTTTATGGATTCTGTTTTTAGAAATCAAGATGCCCTAGCCTGCCTTACCCAAATGCGCCAAAAAGATGCCTACCTACTTGAGCACTCAATTAATGTATCAATATTAATGGGTATTTTTGCAAAACACTTAAATATAGAGAAAGACACTATTGTTGAGCTGACTACCGGCGCACTATTACACGACATTGGTAAAATAAAAATCCCTGATGAAGTGCTAAACAAACCTGGCCGCTTTACAGACGACGAATTTAAAATAATGAAAATGCATTCGCTTTTCAGTAAAGAGATATTAGAAGACTCTGGCTTAACAGGGATCGCGGTAGATATTGCAGGTATGCACCACGAAAGACTCGATGGTAAAGGCTACCCGTTTGGTAAAAAAGGTGACGAGATAAGTCAGTATGTGCGTATGGCGTCAATTGTAGATGTTTATGATGCACTTACCGCAGAACGTGTTTATAAAGCAGGCATGGAGCCAATAAAGGCGTTTAAAATATTAAAAGACGGGTGCCCTGATAGCTTTGATCCTGTGCTGCTTAATAAATTTATTCAATGTATTGGCATCCATCCGGTAGGAACGCTTGTAAGGTTATCGAGTCAAAGAGTGGGTTTGGTCACCGAGAGTAATCCGGGGGCACCACTAAAACCTGTCGTTAAAACATTTTACAGCGCTAAGCATAGCCGCTACACCGAAGTAAAAGATATTGATTTATCTAATAAAAAAACTGTAGACACTCTTGAGTCAGCGATTAAACCTAAAGAATATAACATTGATTTAGAACGCTTTTATAAAAATTCAATATTATCCTAAGCACTATTGAGAGCTCAATATTCTACCGAGCTCTCAACATGATAACTAAGCGCTTACTGCGGCCAGTCTTGCAAAGCTTTTAAGCTAAACTCATAACCATCAAAATCTAGCACACTTTGCTCAGGTGTAATTTCTGTGACTGTTAGAGCTCCTATGCTTTCTCCTTCGTGTAATTCTCGGCCATTCAGCTTGATCCAACGTTTATCAGCACTCGATGAATATATATGCGCTTGATATTTAATACTAGGTAACATTGATTGCAAACCATCAGGTAATAACTCAACAGGCTCAACACGTGATGACGTTTTTGACGCTTGAGTAACTTCATAATCTTGGTTTTTTTCGACATCTTGTATAGCTTGCGCAAATGCATTTTTAAGAGTTGTAGGCACAGCATCAAGCTCAGGGTCACTCGTCTGTTGAGATTGGGTGCTGCCATTAATTGGCTTACCCAATACTTTATATTTACTCATATCAAGTTGAGCCGATGCGGTATTTTGATTTTGCCCAAATACCGCAGTGTTTTGTGCATTATTTGGATTGTAATTACTTTGTGGGTTAAACGCTGGCTGATTATAATTTTGAACAGGCATTACTTGTTGCATGTTTTGCTGATTATAACCTGCTGCGCTCGTGACCTGGCTCGACGGCATAGGAATATACTGACCATTTGGGGTTAATAACATTTGCTGTACACCATTGGGGGTTTGCACATGCACAAGTTGCCCTTCAATCGTTGCAGTATTTGTTGGAGCTACTTTTGCAGGCTCTAACTTAGCTACTTGCTGTTTTTCATCTCCAGCATCTTCCTCTTTAACGTCTTTGTTAGGCGATGATTTTTCGCTTTCCACCACCTTAATTACAGCGGGTTCCGCTGCGTTTAATAAAGTCGTACTTTGAAACCACTTTCCGGCGGTAAAGCCACCCGCTACCGCAATAAAAGCAGCTAAGCTTGTACCAAATACTAATGCTAATCGTCTATAACGCTTAAGTGCTTGCTGTTGCTTTAACTGCTCAGATTGTAAGTCGTACTGTTCAGCACTCATATCTGATTGCTGCGACTGCTTTAGCGCATCTAATAAATAAGACATAACTTACCTAACTATAAAATAAATGAAAGCCCAATGCCTACGGCAAATAAAGCAGCGAATGCAAGGCTATAGGGTACAAATGACGTTGCTTTGTTAGCTTCGTTAACCGGTGCGACAAAATCCATGGGTAATGACTCATGGGCTGATTTTTTTATTATATCGCTATCAACTATCAACTGCTGCTTTGCAAAAGTCCCAACTAAAGCACGCTCACAGACCAAGTTCATTAATCGTGGCACACCGCCAGTTAATTGATGAACAGCTTGCATGGCATCCATCGAAAAGATTCCTTTATCACACCCTGCAATATGTAACCGATGCTTTATGTAAGCGACTGTTTGGCCTTGCGTAAGTGGTAATAAATGGTAACGAGCCGTTATCCTCTGGGCAAGTTGCCTTAATTCGTTGCGCTTCAAAAGTTCTTGCAGCTCTGGTTGACCAACCAATACTATTTGTAATAATTTTTTATGATCGGTTTCTATATTTGTCAGCAAACGTAATTGCTCAAGCACGTTAGGAGCAAGTAATTGTGCTTCGTCTATAATAAGTATAGTGTGCCCGCCCGATTTATTATTAGTCTCTAAATGCTTTTTTATAATATCGGTAAGACTTTTAAGCGTCGCATTATGAACATCGTAACTAATGTTGAGCTCATCACAAATACTGGCTAATAACTCCAGCTCTGAAAGCGCTGGATTATGGATCATCGCTACTTGAGTGTTTTCAGGAAGCTGCTCTAACATACTGCGGGTAATTGTAGTTTTACCTGTACCTACTTCACCTGTTAATAATACAAAACCACCGTCTTCACCTAATCCATAGGTAAGGTGTGCTAAGGCTTCTTTATGTCGTTCACTTAAAAATAAGTAATGAGGGTTGGGCGAGATCGAAAAAGGTTTTTCGTTCAGGCCAAAATAGCTTAAATACACCGTGATGTTCCTTCGTAATTAAATCACGGCCTATAATGGCAAAAAAATGCGCTGAGTGACAACGTTGTAAGCGCTTTATTATTGAAATAACGTAAATTTATGTAAAACAAAAAAAGTGCAGCTGTTTTAAGGCTGCACTTTTGTCTGTCTAATCTTAGTATGCATTTTACTCTTCGTAGCGCACTAACCGTAAATACACATTACTGGTTTTAGCATGTAAGCTATTCAACCCACTATCAAATTGATAAACCCACGCTGAGCTCATTGTGCTTACACCCGATGTATTTGACCAATAGTTTTGAAGCTTAGTGCCCAAAAATACGTCTTCATTAATACTCGGCTCTGTGCAACTGTGCTCTAAAATACTCGCCAATTCTTTAATGTTAGGCATTTGCCAATCATCGTAATCTGCGGTTGTATCATTTTTAGCACCACGAAGTGCTTCTTGCCAAGTAAGAGAAGGTGTTGATCCCTCACAAAGTTGTGTCTCTGTATTGTAAGTTTGCCCATAACTACAGCGTTGCCACATAAGGCCTGTTTCGCTATCAGACACTGTGCCATCTGTATTTATAGTAAATCTATCTGTCGGTGTTGTGGTATCTGCACCGTCGTAGCACGTTTGCGCCGCTGCAATATTAAAGCTCAAGCTTATAGTTGCTAGTGCATAGAGTAATTTTAATTTCATTATTTTCTCCTAACGACTTCTAACTAAACGTACATAAGCAGTATTTTCTTTTGGATAAGCAAGGTCGTTACCATCACTCATATCAATGATATACGCTTGAGATAAACTGGTACCATCAGCTGCTGTCTGTGAGGTCCAGTAACGTAAATGGCTTAATGCACTTTCACTTGGCATATTAGGAAAAAATGCCTCATCAATTAATATACTTTGCCCTTGTTTACCGTAATCAATTAAGCTCAAAAGCTCTGTATAAGTAGGTAATCGCCAGTTTGTACCACCACAAAAATCTAAATCATTAACTTCGTTTATATAACTTTGTACTCCACAACTTGTATTGTCCGGACACGTTGAATTGGCTGTACTGGTATCGGTAAAAGTCGTATTCCCTACATCCCAAAAGTAATGATTTTGACCATCACGTAACGAAGTATTTGGTACCGTGCCAGATGCCACACTTTTCACCTCCCATACAAGCCCAGTAACATTATCGCGTATACAGGTAAAGTCACTACTATCATCACCAACTTCATCAGCAAACTGATTAAGTTTAGTGTAATCAAACGCTAAATTACCTTTGCCAACTTTATCTAAGCGGTTTGCATAGCTATCGCGTCCAAGCTCTGCATCTTGCGCTGGAAAGTCATCACTCTCACAATTAATACGTTGAGTATTGTTATAACACTCACCAACACCACTATCGTTGATGAATCCAAGTGCTTTGGGTGATACATCAACAAATAAGGAGTCTGTATCTGTGCGTCCTTTTGAGTCGGTTACCGTGACTTCAAAGCTCAATGTAGACTCAGTATCAACATCTGAGGCAAAAAATGTCGTTGTACATTGGTCGCTATTGCTTAATGTTTCGCTATTACCGGTAAGTTGTTGCCATTTACACTTATAGGTATCGGTAACTGTTTCGCTATTTGTTGCATCAAGCGTTACTTGTTCAAACTCTTCAACATTTTGATCTGCGCCTGCATTTGCATCCACTAACTCATTTGTTTTGTTGAGTGTCATTGAATATTGAGTGCTCGCCTCGCCACCCTCATCATCAGTGACAGTTAGCTGCCAAGATAAATTCACGTTACTTTCAAGTAATGGATGAGAAAAGCTAAGAGTTGATTCATTAAAACTCTCAATATCTAAATCAGGACCCGATAGCAATTGCCACATATAACTATCAATTTGGCCATTATCATCAGGATCGCTCGACTCTAGGGCACTCAAAGTGACTGTACCTTTGTATACAGAGGGAAGTGTTTCAGGAGATGTTTGTGTAACAACAGCAAGAGGTAGTTGGTTATTAGAGCTCACTGAAATAGAAATGTCGTCACTAACAGCGCTACTACCTGTACTTTGATAGCTCACTCTTAATATTATTTGACTATCAGTTTTTACGTCAGGTGCAGTAAGTGTTTGCTCAGCGCCTTCAAGGGGGAAACCTTCTATGCTTGGGCCACTAACTTGTTGCCATGAAAACGTACCATCAGCGGGGGAACCTTGTGCTGTGATGGTAAATTCAGATTTTTCGATAATTTGTAAATCGGCTCCAGCATTAACAGACGTTTCAACAACTGTATTATCACTATCACCGCCACCGCCTCCACACGCACTCAGTAAACCACACGAAATGAGGGGGATTAAAGCAAACGCTTTCATACGCAGCACCTTATTATGTCAAATAATTACTATAGTGTAATCACTAGCAATAAAGATGCCATTACAGTACTACATATATGTGTCTTGATGAATACGTACAAACAACTTCGTACCGATTTTACTGTAATCTATTTTGTATTCACGCCCGTCTAGAGCTTGAATAAACAGCAACTGCTTTTCTTCGCCAAATACATCAGCGCTACTTACATAAACCATTTCTAAATAACGCTCTTTTGCATCACGGCGGTTTTTAGGTAATTCTTCTTTAAATGGCTCCAGACCATGTTGCGTTACTTTAATTCGAGGATGAATTTCAGAGTTTACAATCACTAAATCATGCTTTTTATCTTTATGTATTATGGTGTTTCGACCACTTTTTAAAAAGGCTCTCTCTTGACTCATTTTTCTTTCCTACAGTCGTAGCTTAATTACTAAGCTGCGACGCTATAAACTGACTAGGCTCGCGCTTCCACTTATTTAAGTTAGCACTAAATGCCCAAATATCTCTATCTAACACGCTGGCAGGCAATAATAAATCGTAACCTGTTAGCTGCTGAAGGTGCTTAGTTCTATTAGCAAACATGGCTATAAGCCCAGTATAGCTTATCCCTTTATGGGATGTGTAATGTGTATCTTCTATTAACCATTCTGATGGGCAATTGCCATTTTTGCAATGTTTTTGAACAACTTGCATAAATAAATTACGCTGCTCTATTAATAATTTCCCTGCAATTCTAGGCGCTATGCTTGATAAAAAGTCGTCTATATCATTTACCTTAACGCCAACCGCATTTAATTCTAAATAGTCAAAGCCATCTTCTACTTTGGGTATTCCACTGTGATGAAAGTTACTATGAGGCATACTCCAAGCTCCGTACTTGTGACAATAAACGAGCTCAGATTCGCTTAATATAAGGCTATGGTATGGTTCTTGAGATTTTAAAAATCCAATAAAAATAGCCACAAGGCACAAGCTCACTAAAAATATTTCAACAATGCTGATCTCACCTGGTCTTAATAAATTAAACAACATAATAAAGACTAAGCCTATAGCACCTACAACAATCACCTCAATTGCGTTTCGCGCGCCCTGTGCCCGAAACTTAATGACATTGTCAGATTTATCCATATCGGTAAAACACCATATAAAAAACAAACATAATAATGCCCCAAATTATGACCTTTCTTGTTGTTATACATAAGTTACAGCTAGTTTTAAATTTCATACATTACCGCTTTTTCCTCAACAATATAGGAACAATGAATAAATCTTATTTACTTTTACGCTTAACGCACAAATTTATGAGATACATAACCGTCTTTTCACGGTCTTATTTCGTACAATACTTACAATTCATTTTCAGGTATGAAATCAATGTACTCAAGACAATCAGGTAAAGCACTTTTTCCATTTATTATTACGTTACTTTTAATATTTAGCGTTTATTTATATTTACCCGCTAGCCACGGCGAACAAGCCGATTCATCACAAATGTCTACCCAAGTAACGGCTCATACTGTTACCTCTGAGGAAAACGCAGTGATGATAGAGGCAATCGGTAGTGCACGTGCAAACCAAGCTATTTATATAAAAAGTGCGCAAAACGATTATGTCACAGATATATATTTTAAAGATGGTGACTTAGTCAGTAAAGGACAAAAATTAGTACAGTTACAAAGCCAACAAGAGCAACTTGCAGTTAAAGAACTCGGTATTAACTTACGTGAGGAAAAACGCCAGTTAGATCGCCTTACCGAACTTTCACGCTCGCAATCAACGGCAAAGTCATTACTTGAAGAACAATTATCTCGTGTTGATGCCACTGAAGCTCAACTAGAAAGCGCTAAAACAAAGTTAAATGAAATGACTATTACCGCGCCATTTTCAGGCCTGTTAGGTAAGCGTGAAATATCAGTTGGCGCCTACGTAAGCAACACAACAATAATCACCACACTTGATGATATTAGTATTATTAAAGTTGACTTCAAAGTACCTGAAAAATATTTAGCACAATTAAACATGGGTATGAAAGTACTTACCCAAAACGATGCCTACCCAGGGCAGACATTTAACGGCAAGGTAACGCATATTAGCTCGCGTATTGATTCGGTTACTCGCAGTGTTGAAGTAACAGCAAGCTTTGCCAATAAATCAGGATTACTTCGCCCTGGTATGTTACTAAATACAGCACTTGAGCTGAGCAGTAACCAAGCTTTAATGGTGCCAGAAAAAGCGGTTATCCCTTTACAAGACAAACACTTCGTTTTTCAAATTCAAGACGGAGTAGCCAA
>NZ_AUTL01000106.1:0-21856 GCF_000498015.1 Pseudoalteromonas sp. TAE79 | reverse complement strand
TGGCTGGGTTGCTATCGATGAAGGTTTAAATGATGGCGAGCAAATTGTTACTGAAGGGCTAATTAAAATTCGCTCTGGTAGTAAAGTAAGCGTAAAGGGGTAATACGTGAAAATTACTGATACTAGCGTTAAACGCCCCGTTTTTGCCATTGTAATTAATTTACTACTTCTTACTTTTGGTCTGGTTGCATTTACTATGCTGCCACTTCGTGAATACCCTGATATTGAAACGCCAATAGTAAATATCAGCACTGAATACACAGGTGCTTCTGCCGAAATAATAGAAACAAAAATAACGCAAATAATAGAAAATCGAATTTCCGGTATTGAAGGTATCAAAAGTATTAACTCTTCGAGCCGTAATGGGCGCTCAAACATTACCATTGAGTTTGATATTAACCGCGATATAGATGCCGCATCTAACGATGTACGTGAACGTGTAGCACGTGCACTTGATAGCTTGCCTGATCAGGTACGCCCACCAGAAGTGTCTAAATCAAATAGTGATGAAAGCCCAATCGCATGGTTTGTATTAAACAGCGAAACAATGGACTCGTTACAGCTCTCTGATTACGCACAGCGATTTATTGTTGACCGTTTAGCCGTAGTAGACGGTGTATCTAACGTGCGTATTGGTGGTGAGCGCCAATACGCCATGAAAATTTGGCTTAACCGCCAAGCAATGGCCGCACGGGGTATTACCTCAAGCGATATAGAAAACACACTTCGTACAGAAAACGTTGAGTTACCTGCTGGCGAAATAGAATCTATAGATCGTGACTTTACCGTGCGTACTGCCCGTAGTTATAAAGATCAGCGCGATTTTAAAAACCTGGTAATTAAACGTGGTGATGAAGGTTACTTAGTACGTTTAGGTGAAGTTGCCGATGTACGTTTAGAAGCTGCCGATGACGAAAGCTTATTTCGTGGTAACGGGCGTAATATGATTGGCTTAGGTATTGTAAAACAAGCTAAAGCAAACACACTAACCGTAGTAGATAACGCACGCAGCGAACTTGAAAAAATCAAACGAAACCTACCTGAAGGTACCACAATTCAAGACAGCTACGATTCGTCTGTATTTATTAAAGAGTCTATTAATGAAGTTTACAGCACACTTGCCATCTCTATGGGTTTAGTCGTACTCGTTATATTTTTGTTTTTAGGCAATATACGAGCAACGCTTATTCCTGCGGTCACCGTACCGGTCGCACTTGTTGGTAGCTTTATGTTTTTGTTGGCAATGGGCTACTCAATTAACTTACTAACTTTACTTGCCTTAGTACTGGCCATTGGTTTAGTAGTAGATGATGCCATTGTAATGCTTGAAAATATTCACCGTCGTATTGAATTGGGTGAGCCGCCGTTACTAGCTGCATTTAGAGGCGCGCGTGAAGTAGGTTTTGCCATAGTAGCAACCACGCTTGTACTTATATCTGTGTTTGTGCCATTAGTATTTATGGATGGCCGTATAGGTGCATTATTTACTGAGTTTGCTATGGCGGTAAGTGCTGCCGTATTTTTCTCAAGTGTTACAGCACTTACTCTCGCACCAGCTTTGTGCTCTAAAGTACTTAAAGTATCAGACAAACCAAATAAATTTAGCCAATGGATGGACCGTCAATTTACTAAAATTGAAGTAAGTTACCGTAATTCACTCTCCACTAACATAACCCGAAAATGGGGCTTAATGGTGAGCTTATTATTAGCTGGCTTTGTTAGTTACTCGTTGTTTTTACAAGTTCCTTCTGAGCTAACACCAAAAGAAGACCGTGGCACGTTCTTTATTATGATGAGCGGCCCTGAAGGCGCAAGTTACGAAAATAACGCCGCTAATATGGCTAAAATTGAAGAGCGCCTAATGCCTTATTCGCAAGCAGGTGAACTGAGTCGCGTACTTGTTCGAGTACCCGGTTGGGGTGGCAGCGGCGGTGTTGCGATTGTGGGTATGGCCGATTGGGATAAACGCAAACGCTCAACGTGGGAAGTAATGGATGAAATAAGCGGTAAAATGCAAGAAGTTACCGATGTTCGTGCATTTGCCATTATGCGCCGTGGTATTGGCGGTGGTGGTTCATCTCGCCCAATTGAGTTTGTGCTGCAGGGTAATGACTATGCACAACTTGCCGATTGGCGTGACCGTATAATAAAGCGTGCTGAGCAAAACCCTGGTTTAGTAAGAATCGATCATGATTATAAAGAAACCTTCCCACAGTTTTTAGTCAGTATAGATAAAAACAAAGCCGCCGATTTAGGCGTGTCGGTATCTGATGTAGGCCGTACACTAGAAACAATGCTTGGCCAGCGCCGTGTTACAACCTTTATTGACCGCGGTGAAGAATACGATGTGATTTTAAAAGGGACTAAAGAAGATTTCACCAACCCTACTGATATTTCAAATATATACCTTAAATCACGAAGCGGTGAACTAGTACCACTTGATAGCCTTATCAGCTTAAAAGAAGAAGCAACAGCCTCACGCTTAAACCGTTACAACCGTATGCGCGCAATTACATTAAGCGCCAACTTAGCCGACGGTTATACACTTGAGCAAGCGCTTAACTTTTTAAACGAGGTAGCCGCGCAAGAAAACGATATAGATGGCGCAGTAGATTACAAAGGTGAATCGCAGCTTTACTACGAAGGCGCATCAGCGATGACCTACGTATTTATACTTGCACTCACCGTTACCTTTTTAGTACTTGCTGCGCAGTTTGAAAGCTTTATGCACCCGTTTGTAATTATGCTTACCGTACCGCTTGGTTTAATGGGCGCTATGTTTGGGCTTTGGGCTACAGGACTTACCTTAAATATTTACAGCCAAATAGGTATTGTCATGCTCATAGGCTTAAGTGCTAAAAATGGTATTTTGATTGTAGAATTTACTAACCAATTACGCGATAAAGGCGTTGAGTTTAGTGAAGCAATACTACAAGCAGCTACCCAGCGCCTTCGCCCAATAATAATGACCTCACTAACAACCGTTATGAGCTCTGTTCCTTTGGTTTTTGCCTCAGGCCCCGGCGCCGAAAGCCGTATGGTAATTGGTGTAGTTGTGTTTACAGGGGTTATTGTATCTACCCTGCTGACTCTTTTTGTTGTACCTGCTGCGTATTATGCTCTGTCGAGAAATACTCAGTCACCTGAGTTTTTACAACAAAAGCTGAATAAACAAGCTGCTGAAAAACCTTTCGAAGAGATCTAATCTCTTTATTGCGCCGTAACCTTGTTGTTGCGGCGCATACAATTTATGCTCGCCTTTAAACTCCATATACATTTTAGGAATACTTATGAGCTCAACAACGCAAGTAGCAACATTTGGTGGCGGCTGTTTTTGGTGTATAGATGCTGCATTTAGACGTGTAAATGGCGTATTAGATGTGAGTTCTGGCTATACAGGCGGCGAAACCGACGCCCCAACCTATAATTCTGTATGCTCTGGCACAACAGGGCACGCTGAGGTTGTTAAGATTGAATTTGACGCAACTGTCGTTAGCTTTGAAACACTGCTGGCAATGTTTTTCACTTTGCATGATGCAACACAGCTGAATCGACAAGGTAACGATATAGGCACACAGTACAGAAGCGTTGTTTACTATCACGATGAAGCCCAACTAAAGCAAACCAATGAAATGATAGCTCAACTGCAAAGCCATGTGAGTGAGCCAATTGTGACAGAAGTCAGCCCTGCCACTACGTATTATCCAGCAGAGCATTATCATCAAGATTACTATAACGAAAACCCACAGCAGGGTTACTGTAGTATTTTAATAGCACCTAAATTACATAAGTTTGAAACCGTATTTAAAGAGTTTTTAACTGATTAATACCAATCAGCATAAGTATAGAAGCTATTTAACGATAATAAAATTGCGCTCTAACTAGGCAAAAATTTTATATCCAGTGGTTCTAAATAAAAAATTTATAACGACGTTAGCGTGTGATTTAATCCGTTAAACTGTTTAGAGGTCTATGCAGGTTGGTATAACTTAAAAGTAAACAGAAAAGGCAAAAAGCCCGATAATTTATCGGGCTTTTGTATTTTTAATAACTAAATAATAAATTTAGAACTGGTAGCTAATCCCAGCAAATACTTGTCTGCTGGGTGCGCTGTAGCCTAAAAGCTCACCACTTGCGGCAAAGCCAATACCCGCAGTGAAGTACTCTTTATCAGTTAAGTTTTCAATACGTGCATGTAGCGCTAGATTATCTAAAAGCTGATAGTTAGCAGCAATATTAAACACAGTAAACGCTGCAATTTCTGTATCGTAGTATGAAATTGAATCGCGAGATGAGCGATATAGCATGGTTAGATTGGCGTCAAAATGTCCCCAATTTTTAGTTAGTGTATAATTAAATGCTTCAGATGGACGACGCGCCAACTCTTTACCCGTAGTTTCATCTTCTGTATCTAAAAAACTTAAGTTAGCGTTATGTTCAAACCCTAATGCGCTAAACTCAGCACTAATTTCGACCCCTTGCATAGACACACGCGCAACATTTGAAGGTACATATTTTCCCAAATTAGCGTCATATTGGTTTTCAATTAAGTTTGTAATATTATTATCAAAAATAGTAATATCGTAACGACCCCATTTTGTTGTAAGCGTAATGCCCAGCTCATTATTGACAGCCTCTTCGGGCTTAATATCGCTGTTACCTACATAATAGAGGCTATTCGTTACAAACGCGTTCACCAATGATGGTGCTCTAAATGCTGTACCGTGACTTGCACGAACACTAATATATTTATTAGCTTTATAACCAACACCTGTGCTGTATGTATTAGCGCGACCGTGGTAATCGTAATCATCGGTTCTAATAACAGCACTAGCAAGCCATATGTCATCGTCATAAAAAGCACCAATAAATAATGCTTTATTATCGCGTTTTTCATGTACTGAAGTTGCTGTAGAACCGGATAAATCTTCTTGTAATAAATTAACACCGCCACTTAATTCTAGTGTTTGAGTTAAAGTATATAGACCACGATATTCTGCTTCAAAACGTTCAGTACTATAAAAAGTATTTACTGCAGTCCCTGTTTGCTCATTTTCTTCTTGCGATAAACTGACTGAAACACCTTGATTATAATTTTGAGAGCTTTTTTCCCAACCTAATTTAGCTATATAGTTTTCAAAATCATAAGCGTCGCTAGAGTATGCCGAGTCGTATTCGCCCTCACCTTCACTATACTGTGCTTGTGCGCTAAATTGACCCAAATCTTCAGTATGATAGCTTAAGTTAAAACCAATATTTTTATTTCTATAGCCATCATCATCATGATCTTTAGTAATTGCAGCTGTAGGGTCTTTTTCAGTAACATCAAAGCCATCTGTTTCTTCATAACCTGCATTGTATTTAAAGCTCAACGCATCTTTAGCTACCCCACCTGCTAGCTGATAGTTTGAGTAACTATTGCTACCAAATGTTGCAGATAAAGTATTATTAATTGCATCACGAGTAATGATGTTAATAACCCCTGCGATTGCATCTGAACCATAAATGGCCGCGCGAGCACCTTTGATAACTTCGATACGTTCAATGCTATTAACAGGGATATTAGTAAGCGACACACTACCCGAAGTCGCATCACTTATCCTAACACCATCCACCAAAACCAATGTGTATTTTGCCGACGCGCCACGTACAAATACATCCGCTTTTTGCCCAAAGCCCCCATTACTTACAATATCAAGACCAACAACTGTATTTAAAAGAGAGGGTAAATCGCGTACGTTGCTTGCTTCTATTTCTGCACGCTCAATAACATTTACACTTGCTAAAACGTCATTGATTGATTGCTCAAATTTATTAGCTGTAACGGTTATTTTTTCAATTGATTGCTCTGCGCCAGACACAGAAAATGAAAGCGCAGCAGAAATAGCAACGCCTAAAGTTGTTTTGTTTAACATGATGTCCCCTACCTTTGCCCACCGCAAAGATTTAAGTAAGTAAGATTGCATCAAGGCCGGTCTCCGGACTCAGTAAGCACATCAAAATATGCAATACTTTACCGTTGCGGGGGCAGTGTTGGGCTTGTAGTCATCATGAAAACGCACCAACTTCCCGATTATCCTGCTAAAAAAATCATTACATGAAGTGGCTAGCAAGCACCTTGAAAATATGTCGCTATTGTGAGTATTTTGTTTACAAATGTCAATGGACGTCTATACAGCTAAAAACCTTTAAAATGCAGTTGGGGGCTAG
Organism: Pseudoalteromonas sp. TAE79; assembly: GCF_000498015.1. Classification (NCBI taxonomy): domain Bacteria; kingdom Pseudomonadati; phylum Pseudomonadota; class Gammaproteobacteria; order Alteromonadales; family Pseudoalteromonadaceae; genus Pseudoalteromonas; species Pseudoalteromonas sp. TAE79. Next base: position 15,646 of record NZ_AUTL01000106.1, on the reverse strand, counting down.
TATAGTTTGAAGAAACTCCATATTTATCAAGTAGCTTCTTAAGTTGTATTTGTGCAGTAGGTAAGCTTAGTATTTCATCCATTTTATTACTAGTGATCTTATTTGATTTAGAGTTAACTAAAAAGTGCGTTTTATAAACGGCATCTGGTACGTTACTTTTATAGAGTAAATCCATATTAAAAGTATTTTTATTTTTAAAATATTGGTAAGCAATATTATTTAAAACACCTACTTCCGCGCGCTTTAATAGCAGCATTTTAACCACATTGAATTCATCAATGGTTAAACTTACCTGATGTTCCTCACTTAAAAATTCGGCATCTGTATTAAATCCAGCAAATTGATACGAGTACCCCAATACCCCAACCTTTGTTAATGACGTAATGTCGTCAAAGTAAGCTTGCTCATTTGTATTTTCTTTAAGCGTATAAAGCTCATTTTTGGTAATGGTATAAAATTCGGTTTTTTTAATATTCCCTTGCGCTGATTGTGGGATCCATTGCAGTGCCATTAAAAATAAAACATCAAAATTATTTTTTTCAACTGACAAAGCAAGCCTTTTTACAGGTAGAGACTTAAGTAGGAAGTTAAACTCCTGCTGTGCGCCGTTTAAAATCTTAATAAACTCAGGAGCAAAACCCTGCTTTTTTTGCGCATTAATAATAATGGGAAAGTAGCCATCTTCAACCAGTACATCAATATCAACTGTTTTTGATAAGCTTGGTTTGGTAAATGTAAGCAAAACAAATAACAAAAATAATTGATGACGTTTCATTTTAATACCTTCTAGTGTGAAGTACTCAATTGCATGTGATTAAATATAATAGCTTAAATATCAAAAAGAAGATTAATACATACGGGAGTATCTAGGCAGCAAAGAGGGATAATAGTGAGATATTTAAAAAGAGTAAGTAGCTTCAATCTGTCTGTGAGTATAAACAGATTAAAGCATGCTTAATTTAAAACTATTTATTGATTAATCGCGGAAATTTTTAAACTGAAAAGGCTGACCTAGCTCAGCACTACGCACTACTTGCATAGCCTCTTGAAGATCGTCACGTTTTTTACCCGTTACACGTACTTCTTCGCCTTGAATAGCAGCTTGAACTTTAACTTTAGAGTCTTTAATGGCTTTAACTACTTTTTTAGCCATGTCCTTTTCGATACCCTGCTTTAAGCCAACGTTACGAAATACATTTTTACCTGCACGGGTAATATCTTGAAGCTCTAAGCTTGATACATCCATACCACGCTTAGATATTTTGTTAGCTAAAATATCAAATAATTGCATAACCTGAGAGTCTGCTTCAGCTTTAAGCTTAATTGTTTTGTCATTTAGCTCAATAGATGCATCAACGCCTCTAAAGTCAAAGCGAGTCTCTAGCTCGCGATTTGCATTATCAACTGCGTTTTTAGCTTCGTTCATTTCTACTTCAGATACAATATCAAATGAAGGCATTGGTTTGCTCCTAACTATTTAATCTTAATTTTATGTGGTAATTATAACGCTAAAATTATAAATCTTTACATTTTTCTGCATCTTGTTCAGGTGCGATATTAAATTAGTTTGATATACTTGCGCCTCTTTTTTAAGCGATTTTAGGATTTGTCGTGACAAGGCGTGTTTATCAAGCAATTTTTTTAATCAGCATAGTAGCTTTTACCTTTTTATTTGCCAAAGAAATAAAAGGTGGCGTTGTAAATTTATTTCCTCATGTTGATAAAGTCGCCCATTTTGGGATTTTTTTTATACTAGCCATNTGGCAGGTTATGGCGCCTCTATAGAAATAATGCAAGACGCACTTCCATATAGGCAAGCATCACTCGGTGATTTTTTTGCTGATTTTGCAGGTGCCGCAAGCTACTTTTTACTTAGAGTAATTTTTACACCTCGAAAAAAGAACCCATATGGCTAATATTTTAATTATCGGCGATGGTGCTATTGGCTTGTTACTTAGTCATTTTCTAAGTGCGTCGCATAATGTCAGTGTTTTAACTCGCAAAAGCCCAACAAATACCCGCTTTTATAGTCGAGGTAAGGGTGCATCTAAAAAAATTGACGCACAATTTATTGCATTAAATCAGCTAAATAAAGCGGTTGAATTTGATGTTGTTTTATTTACCGTTAAAGCCTTTCAAGTACTTGATGCATTTACGCAAATAAAGCCTCTTCTACCAAGTCATTGCTCTGTTGTACTTTCGCATAACGGCATGGGTAATGTTGATGAGGTAAATAGCCAGCTAAGCACTCACCAAGCACTCTACTTTTTAACGACAAGCATAGCGGGCTTTAAATCAAACCAATACATTGTGCAGCACACTGGTGAGGGACAAAGTGTTATTGGTACTTGTAATGAATTAGCTTTTCAAAATAGCGCGCCAATAGCTGATATTTTTAAAGTAATACCCAGCCTAAAGTTTACTAATAACATTCAGCAGCTTCGTTTTGAAAAACTACTCGTAAATATTGCCATTAACCCATTAAGCGCTTTAAGTAATGTAAAAAATGGTGAGTTACGCGCACCTAAGTACAACGCTATAATTTTTAATGCACTCACTGAAGCATGCAATATAGCAAACGTACAAGGGCTTAATATCCCATTGATTAAAGCACTTAATACCGCTTATAAAATAATGGAATTAACGTCTGACAATTACTCTTCAATGCAGCAAGACGTCGCGCATTGCAGAGAAACTGAAATATCAGCTATATGTGGCTATATTAGCCAACAAGGTAAACTTCACGGTATTCCTACACCTTACAACGATGAGTTGTTTGTCAAAATTCAGGCAAAAAAAAGCGTGGTATAAACCACGCTTATATTAATTCTTAACTTTAAGACGACAAACCTTATGGGCGGTAAACTTTTACAGTTTCAAAGCCTTGTTCGTGCAGCATAAGTGCCTGTAGTTGGCTCATTACGCCTCTATCACAATATAAATAGTAGTCGGTGTCTTTTGGTAAATCACCAAACTTAGTCGCCAGACGGAAGAACGGTAAATGAACCACTTCAACACCGTCGATTGCAAGCGGTGCAGCTTCTTCTTCCTCTGGTGAGCGAATATCAACTACCACAGAGCCTACAGGCAAATCAGCAACCGATTCAGCTTCTTTAAGTTCTTGTTTGGCTTCTACGTCAATATCACGCACGTCCATTATACGTGCGTTGTTTACAACGGTATCAAGTACATCAAAGTCGAACTTTTCTTCTTCACCAAGAATAACGTCTATTTTGGCTTTAACCGTTGGCTTTTTAGAAATAACACCACAGTATTCAGGCATTGTTTCTGCCATTTCGGCCGTACCAATTTGACGAGCAATATTAATAATTTCTTGCTTATCGTGTTGAATAAGCGGGCGTAAAATAAGCGTTTCAGTAACACGGTCAATCACGCTTAAATTCGCTAATGTTTGACTAGATACTTGGCCAATACTTTCGCCAGTAACAAGTGCTTGAATGTTTAACTTTTGCGCAACCACACTCCCTGCGCGCATCATCATACGTTTAAGTACAACACCCATTTGGCTGTTTTCAACGTTTTCTAAAATTTCAGCAACAACAGGTTCAAAATCAACCGTTACAAATTTAACTTTATGTGTAGAGCTGTATTTTTTCCATAAGTAGTAGCTTGCTTGCTTAACGCCAATTTCGTGCGCTGCGCCACCTAGATTAAAGAATAAAAAGTGTGTGCGCGCGCCTTTACGAATCATTTGGTAACTTGCTACGCCAGAGTCAAAACCACCCGACATAAGCGAAAGCACATCTTCTTGCGTTGGCAGCGGAAAACCAGCCATACCAAAATGTGTTTGCGAAACAATGTAAGCTTTATCATCTTTTACTTCTAAGCGTATTGTTACTTCTGGGCGGCTAAGCTTTACGCTTGCGCCTTCGATATGTTGATTTAATCCACCACCAACATAACGCTCTAAATCAGTTGAGGTAAAGTCGTGTTGACCTATACGCTTTGCACGAACACAAAAGGTTTTACCTACAATAGTATGACCAACTAACGCTATTGTTTTTTGGTAGATATCATCAAGAGTTTCGAATTGTGTTTCGGTTACTTCAATAAATTGAACAATGCCAGGGATGCGTTTAAGGCTATCGATAAAATCAAGACGAACTTGTGCGTCTTCAAGTTTTGTAACAACTGAAATGTTATCCCAGTTATTTCTTACTTGTACTTTTTCGTCAACACGGCGCAATACAATTTTAATGTTATTTTCTAACACTTTAGTAAAGCGTTTACGGACCGAACGGCTTTTAATGGCTATTTCAGGATGTAGTTTGACGATAAATTTAAGCATAGTTCACTCTTAGACTGCGGGAATTCGCGCTCCCAGGCATTTGGCGCGGGATTATAGCAAAAAATTCAGCGCCTAGGAAACAGCCTATTACTATCGATTAAACTACTGTTGGGGCTTGTTGCGCTAATTCAGTATATTTTTCACGTAGCAGGTTCATTTTATCAATGCTTTTATCGGTACTGTACGCTCTAAATAATGTAAGTACTTTTAAAATGCCATGATATATATCTTGCTCAGCAAGCGTACCACTTGGCCTACGGGCTTTAATATAAGGCGTCCAAAAACTAACCGTTAGCTTTAGTGTATGTGCTAAATCAATGACATCTTGCTCATCAATAGCAATCATTTCACTGTCGCGAAGTCCTAAAATAATTTTACGAACTTGCTCTAACAACTCTAACTGAAAATCAATATAAGCTTGTTTTAAATCAGCATCTCTAGAGAGAATATCCCCGAGATTATCGTAAAAAAAATGATAGCGCCACATCAGCTCAAATAACGAATCTAGGTAAGCCGTTAAATGATTAAATGCATCATCATCTTTATTAATAGGTTTAAAGTGAGTATTTAAATGATCGCGATACAGCGCAAAAATATGACGGATAATGTCTTCTTTATTTTTAAAATGATAATAAAGATTACCCGGGCTCATCCCTAAGTTTGATGCAATATGATTTGTCGTTATTGCACGCTCACCATTTTCGTTAAACAACAAAATACTGGTGTGTATTATTTTATCCTTGGTATTCATATGCTAATACTCAAATTATCTATAGGCTACATTACACTCAAAAGAGGTAAACAGTATAAACAAATATGAATCATTAAAACACTCCCACCATGGACTGACCTGTTTATTAAAAGTAAGTGTTTATATGCTTTTTTAGCTAGGCTGCTTTGTGGCATAAACACTGTTAAACTAGCGCTAAAATAATAAATAGTGAACATTATGAAAGTTATTGCAATTTACCCTGGCACCTTTGATCCACTAACTAATGGGCACACAGACCTTATTCAACGTGCAGCTAAAATGTTTGATACTGTATTAGTTGCGGTAGCTAATAACCCAAGTAAAAAACCCTGCTTTAACCTTGAAGAACGTGTTGAGCTTGCAAACTCTATTTTAAGCCACATAGATAATGTTAAGGTGATTGGTTTTTCTGGTTTATTGGCTGACCTTGCGCGCGAGCACAATGCTAATGTGCTTATTCGCGGTATTAGAGCTGTATCTGATTTTGACTATGAATTTCAATTAGCTAACATGAACCGCCGCCTGAACCCCGACTTAGAAAGTGTATTTTTAACACCCGCCGAGCGAAATTCATTTATTTCATCAACACTCGTTAAAGAAGTCGCTCGCCATAATGGTGACGTAAGCGAGTTTGTAAACCCTGTAATTGTTAAAGCTCTAAAAACTAAACTGGGCTGTGGTGCCCAATAACACTTTCCCGAATTAGCACATAACTTGTATGCGCTAATTCGGCTTTTGTATAGATGATGATTTTAATTTTTCAATTAACCAAACAAGTTTTAGCAAATCTTTATTAATAATTAGTATTAGCGCCATAGTGATATCAATAACAGGCATAAGAAAACCATACAGCATCCACAACCACCAAAAACCCCAATTGCCATAAAGCGTATTATCAATATACATACCCATAAACAGTGAGGCATTGATAGCAAGCCCTACAATAAGATAATAAAATCCGTACGGTATTTTACGACCTAAAAAAATACGCCACATAAAAATAACGGCAATTGTTAGTACATCAAATAAAAATAACTTTAAATGCGGAGCCGCAGTAGTTATGTCCATAAACAAACTAAATGTATACGAAGCCATCATAATAAAAGAAAGGTGAACTCGGCTTTTATCTTGCTTATTAATAGCAGCTGATAAAGTGAATAAAAAAGCAAAAACAAAAAGCCATGTAATAAATATTCCAAAATATTCGTTTACTGAATTTAATTGCCAAAATAGTTCTTCCATTTTACTAAGCCTTCATTGTTGCATGTGCTTTTTAAGACGACTCAAGTAATGTTTTAACCTAATTAAACCCAATAGATCCTTATTAGTAGCAAGAACCAAAACCATTATTAAATCAGAAGTAATTTGTCCAATTACGTAGACTGCCCAGAACCACCAATAGTCTAAATTACCTAAAATAATGCTATCGTAATGCATGCCATAGAAAACGAATGCATTAAAACTTAACCCTGTAATAAGGTAATAAAACGCAATAGGTATAGTTTTACTAAAAAAAATTCGCCACAAAATCAAAAATACAATGGTCACTACATCAAATAAAAAAAGAGTTAGGTGAGGTGTTTCACTCTGTGGGTCCATAAAAATACTTGATGTATAAGATATCATCATAATGAAAGCTAATTGAGCACAGCCTTTATCGTGTTTGTTAATACTTGTGGATAAGTTATATAAGAAAGCGAGTACAAAGAACCATGTAGTAAAAATAGTTATATAGTCATATAAACCAGCCAGCTTCCATAAAAAATCAAGCATTGGGTGACCTTGTAGATTTTATAGTTATAAGGGGGCTTAGTTTTATTAAGCTTAAAAAATTTTTGTTAAGTATCAGCGAGAGCATCATAAGGACATCTATAGTATTTATGCCTATTGAATAAACACTCCAATACCACCAAGGCTCATAGTTATATAAGACGTATAAATCGTAATGTAATATTAAGGTGAGCACAGCATTTATTATTAACGCAAAGATGATGAAGTGAAAAGCTGCAGAACGTTGGAGCACTTTGAAGTACTGTAAAGTTAATAGAGCTAAAATTGTAATAAAATCATAAAGCGCCCAGTTTAAATATAAACTTTCTAATAAGTTTATATAACCACTAGAAAAATATGAGCAGAGCATAAGCGCAGATAAATAAACCGAGGATTTATTTTCTTTATTTATACTGGAGGCTAAACAGTATAAGAAGGCCATTAAAAAGCCCCATTGAGAGAAAGCTTCTACATAATCCATTAGGGCTTCAGTAACGTACATTTTAAACTAGGTTACTTTATGGATATCGTTTGACTTGAAGTAGTTGAGAGTTTTATTTTTTAATTTATGAAGACCGAGAAAGTCTCTATCAACAATTAACGCGACAACCATTGTTAAGTCTATTACATTTACACTATAAAGATAAATATCCCATAGAATCCAAGGCTCTTGATTACCATAAATATAAACATCTAAATGCATAAATAACACAAGAATCATATTTATGGAAAGACCTGTAACTAAATATAAGAGAGAAGTACTAGAACGCTTTACTACACTATAAGCAATTATTAAACTAGCAATAGTAATAGCATCATGTATAGCCCAATCAAAATAAGTTGTATTGTAATATGATATCCAGGTATAAAGATAATCAGTTGCAGAATAAGAAACCATCATAATAAATGAGCTGATTAGTAAAGTCGTATTTCTTTTAACACCTAAACTATAAACAAAAATGTTAAAAAAGAATGCCATCAAAAAAGCCCACATAACCAAGGCTGATAGTGAAAAAAGACCAAACAGCTCAAATAAAAACATCGAATACCTATATAACTATTTTGGGCGAGAACCAGTCCCACCAGAAAGTAATGAACCACCACGCTGTAAATCAGTACTCGCAGCACTCATAGCCTCTTGAGAGATACTCACTGTATCAGATTGCAGGGTTTTAGGGCTAGCAGTTTGTTCCATTGCAGGCTTTAATTGTTGTGTTTTGTTGTATGCTTGCATTTGTAATTGGCTATTAGCTGAAACTTGCATGTGATTGATCCTTGTAAAAGTTTTAATTATATTTGGTGCAACTTTTAACCACATTATTATGTAGATAAATGCATTACCTGTTTTAAGCAGTGATAGCTATTTTGCTATCTATCTTATACATAGCAATCAATGTGCCAACTTTTTTTGACACATTAAAATTCACTCAAAAAATATAACCCAACCAAACAACTCCGACCAGTTTACTGCAAATATAAAAAAACGCACAGGGATAACCGTACGTTTTTTGTATCCAGGGAGTTTAAGCTACGTATTTACACGGGATCTCCGCACGTGTACTTAGCTTCAAAATATATTCCATTGCTACTTCGTCACAATTTTCTTTACGAAGGCAAAGTTCACAATCTTTCATTACTTTTTCAGGCAAAGAGTCTTTGCTACAAAAAGTAAAACGTTGTTGTTCAAAAAAATCGGGTACACGGGTCAATACAATAACTCGGTTAAGTGCCAATTTTTTGGCTTTAGCAAGTAGGTGCTCTACAAGCTGTCTACCCTGCCCCGTCACTTTACTTTTTGGGTCTATACCCAATGAGCGTATTTCAGCAAGGCCGGTATCGTAAATGTATAACGATGCACAGCCCGACACTTTTCCATTTATTTCAGTAACTGCAAACTCGTTAATAGAGTGCACCATATCGCTTTTTGCACGAGGTAGGTTTTCGCCTACCGTTGCCCAATGCTGTATAAGTGTGGCTATTGCCTCTACATCATCTAAATTTGCATCACGTACCGTTATTTGCTGTTTTTTTTTGGCTTCTTTAACAGCATTAGTTACTTGCTCAATAGACGTCCCACCAAGCGCTTGACGCGCTTTTATACACGCATCAATTTCAAGTACTGGGTAAACATCGTCTTCAAATACAGTGTTTACTGATTTGTACTGCTCAAGTGATAGCTCCTCAAGCGTTTTACCTTCGCTAATCGCAAGCTGTACAAGTACACCTACAATGTGATGCCCTTCTCTAAATGGCACACCTTTAGCAACTAAGTAATCAGCAAGTTCGGTGGCATTTGCATGCCCTCCTTTTGCTGCAGCAAGTGTCTTATCGCCGTTTACTTTAACGCCTTTAATACATGCTTGCGCCATATGAATACATGCAAGCCATGTTGGCATAGCGTCGAACAGGCCTTCTTTGTCTTCTTGCATATCTTTATTGTATGCAAGTGGCAGCGCCTTTAATGTCATCATCATGGCGCTAAATGCACCAAATACACGTCCGGTTTTACCGCGAATAAGCTCGAGTGCATCAGGATTTTTTTTCTGAGGCATGAGCGATGAGCCTGACGTGACGTTATCAGCAAGCTCTATAAATCCGGCTTCACCCGAATTATAAAAAATCAAATCTTCAGACATACGAGATAAGTGAACCATCGAAATAGACGCACAACTTAAAAGATCTAACACGAAGTCACGATCAGATACGCCATCAAGGCTATTTTTTGTAGCCGCTGTAAAACCTAATCCGTGGGCTAATGCTTGGCGATCAATCGGATAAGCTGTACCTGCTAATGCACCACTGCCTAATGGGCAAAAATTCATGCGCGCTTTAGCATCTTGCAGGCGGCTTTCATCGCGCTCTAGCATTTCTACATACGCCATACACCAGTGGCTAAACAATACTGGTTGTGCGCGCTGTAAATGCGTGTAACCTGGTAATATTGTGCCAAGCTCACGCTCTGCAAGCGCTACAAACTCGCCTTTTAGCTGTGCAATGGCATCTAGTAAATGATCGGCTGTATCACGGCACCATAGTCTAAAATCGGTGGCAACTTGGTCATTACGGCTTCGGCCTGTATGTAATTTTTTAGCTAAATCACCTACTTTTTCAATTAGAGCAGCTTCAACATGTGAATGAATGTCTTCTGCACCTGAAGTAGCAACTGATTGTGGATCAGCTTTAACTTCTTCAAGTAGCTCATTTAATGCAGCAACTAATTTTGTATGCTCATCACTTGAAAGTACATTTACCTGTTCAAGTGCACCAGCCCATGCCACAGAGCCAATAATATCTTGCTCTGCTAACTGGTAGTCAAAGGGAAGAGAGTCGTTAAATTGCTTAAACGCCTCATCTGGACCCGTAGAAAAACGTCCGCCCCATAATGCCATGAAATCTCTCCAAACCCTGTAATGCCCCTTTTATAAGGGGCTATAAATAATTTACTTTTTAGCCAATGCTGAAATTCTGCTTGAAAGCGAGAATAAACGAATAAAGCCTTCAGCGTGTGACTGGTCATATACATCATCTTCGCCAAATGTAGCAAATGCTTCGCTGTATAAGCTATTTGGTGATTGCTTTTGAACCGCAGTTACTTGACCTTTATATAGCTTAAGTACCACTTCACCTGTTGCCACTTTAGAAAGTGCTTCTGCACCGGCTAAAATAGAATCTTTAAGTGGTGTAAACCAACGGCCGTCGTATACTAAATGTGAAAACTCACCACCGAGTACTTCTTTCCACTTACGGCTTNCAGCCATAATTACTGTGCCACCTGGTGTTTCATAACAACCGCGTGACTTCATACCTACTAAACGGTTTTCTACAATATCAACACGTCCAACGCCATGAGGCGATGCAATATCGTTTAATTTAACTAAACAGTCATATGGTTTAAGTTCTTCGCCATTTACAGCAACCACTTCGCCTTCAACAACTTTTAATGTTACTAGTTCTGATTTATCTGGTGCTTGCTCTGGAGAGTTAGTCCAAGTCCATACTTGCTCAGTTGGTTGGCACCATGGATCTTCAAGCTCACCACCTTCGTGCGAAATATGCCAAGCGTTAGCATCACGGCTATAAATTTTTGTAGCAGATGCTGAACACGGAATGTCACGCTCTGCTAAGTAATCAAGTAATGATTCACGACTCGATAAGTCCCACTCACGCCATGGCGCAATTACTTTTAAATCTGGAGCAAGGGCTGCAAAACATGATTCAAAACGAACTTGGTCATTACCTTTACCAGTACAACCATGAGAAAGTGCATCAGCACCTACTTTACGTGCAATTTCAACTTGTGCTTTAGCAATAATAGGACGCGCCATAGACGTACCTAGTAAATAAGTACCTTCGTAAATCGAGCCCGTTTTAAGTGTTGGATAAATGTAATCACTTACCATTTCATCTTTTAAATCAACTACGTAACATTCTGAAGCACCTGAAGCGATTGCTTTAGCTTCTACGCCTTCAAGTTCTTCTGCGCCTTGACCTACATCCGCTACAAACGCAACAACTTCACAACCGTAGTTTTCTTTTAACCATGGCACGATAGCCGATGTATCAAGACCACCTGAATAGGCTAAAACGACTTTTTTAATTGAACTCATAGGTGTTCCTTAACAAAATTTGGATTTAGTAATGTAACTAGCAAAGCATTTTGCGCGTGCATGCGATTCTCTGCTTGTTGAATAATTTTCGATGCTGGACCATCCATTACCTCAGAGGTAATTTCAAATTCACGGTGTGCCGGTTGGCAATGTAATACCGTAGTTGCACCTGTTTGATCTAGCAATGCCTGATTTAATTGATAAGGCATATATTTTTCTTTAACTTGCTCAAGCGGTGTTGTATCACCCATCGATACCCAAGTATCTGCATATACAACGTTTGCACCAACAGCCGCTTCAACACGGTCACTTACCATCACTGATGCGCCATTCATTGCCGCTATTTGCTCTGCCTTTTTAAGGATTTGCGAATCAGGCGAGCTGCCTTTTGGCGTTACAGCAACAAAATCAGTGCCAAGCGTTGCCGCTAAAAGCATTAATGAATGAGTTACATTGTTGCCCTCACCTAAGTAAGCCACTTTAAGCTCGCTCACATCGCCGTGAACTTCTTGAAGCGTTAAAAAATCAGCAAGAGCTTGGCATGGGTGGTATAAATCACACAAACTATTTACTACCGGTACTGATGCGTATTCACCTAATGTAGTTAATGTGCTGTGCTGATTTACGCGTGCCACAATACCATCAGCCCAAGTAGAAATATTAAGTGCGAAATCTTTAATTGATTCACGTGCACCCATAGCGCCATTTTGCTGATCTAAATAAACTGCATGGCCACCAAGGCGGTTAATACCTATATCAAACGATAAGCGAGTACGTAAACTTTGTTTTTCAAACAATGTTACGATTGATTTTCCCGCTAATACATTGCTGTATTTTTCTGGTTTTGCTTTTATATCTTGCGCTAACTTTAATAAATTAAGTGCGCCTTCTTGGTCTAACTCTAAACCCGTTAAAAAATTCTCAAACATAATAAACCTATGGTGTAATCTTAGTTCCGACATGCTCGCCTTGTAGCAGAGCAGTTAAATTTTCTGGCTTTTGCCAGCTGGAAATATACACACCGCGTCGTAAATGTTGGGCAGCGTGAAGGCTGGTCTTAACTTTGACCTCCATCCCGCCCACAATTACTCCATTTGTAATTAAAGTATCAATGTGTTTTGTGTCAAGTTGATGTAACGGTTGTTTATTTGCGTCAAGTACCGCTTCTACATCCGTCATAAAAATTAGTTCTGCATTTAAATTACTGGCAATAGCCGCTGCAGCTTCATCTGCATTTACGTTGTACCACAAGCCTTGTTCATCAAAGCCGATAGAGCTAACAATAGGTAAACGAGAAATTCTAAGTAAATCATTGATGATAGAATCGTCGTTACTTGTGCATTTACCTACTAAGCAAAGCGCTTTTAATTTTTGGGTTGCAGTCACACCCGCCTCAAAAAGACTTAAGCCGACAGGCTTATGCCCTGCGCTTATAGCTTGAGTCATTAATTGTTTATTAGCGCAACCTGCAAGCGCACCCACTATATAAGGCATTTGCTCTGCTGGACTAATACGTAAACCTTGGTGTTTAGCACTAGCAAAACCCGCTTGCTTTAGCCATGTATCTACTAAAGAACCACCGCCATGAACAATGACAAACTCATCATTTTTTTGCTCGCTTAGCACGTCAAATAACGCTTTTGCTGCATTTTCTGTATTAAGTACTGCACCACCGAGTTTAATAACCCACGTTTTTTTACTCATTTAAAACGCTCCTTTTAAGCCCGTAGTGTGATCTAAATTCATAGAAATATTAATACACTGCAAAGCTTGTCCAGCAGCGCCTTTTAATAAGTTATCAATGGCAGACATTACAATTAACTGCGTGCCTTGTTGCTGCCAACCAATATCAACAAATGGTTGCTTAGCAACACCTTTAATTGACGGTATTTTATCGCCTAACAAACGAATTAATGGTTCGTTAGCAAGCACTTGATAAGCAGATGCAACGTTTTCCTTGGTAACGCCTGGCTTAAGTTGTACATAAATAGTTTCTAAAATACCGCGCGCAAAGCTACCTAGATGCGGTGTAAATAATACTTTGTGGCCAAGGTGTTGTTCAATTTCAGGACCGTGGCGATGGTTAAACAAACCATAAGGTGCAAGCGATACCTCACAAAAATGTGTTCCTACACTCGCTTTACGCCCGGCACCCGTAACACCCGAAACGGCATTAATAATAATACTTTCGCTGCTCAATAAGCCTGCTTGTTTAAGCGGTTTAAGTGCATTGAGCGCCGCTGTTGGGTAACAGCCTGCAACAGCAATTAGCTTTGCGTTAGCGATAGCATCATGGTTCCACTCTGCTAAACCGTAAGCCGCTTCATTTAAAAGCTCTGGGTGTTGATGCTCAAAACCATAGTAAGTAACGTAATCATCATTATTTGCTAGGCGATAGCCACCAGATAAATCAAATACTTTTTTACCCATAGCTAAAAATTGAGGCGCTAAATCAACACTTACTTTGTGATCGGTACATAAGCATACATAATCAGCATCACTTTGAATGTCATCAAAAGCTGATGCACTAAGAGGAAGTAAAGGACAATCTAGTAAGCCAAGGTGCTCTGGGTATAAATCACTTAGTAATTTATTTTTATCTAAGCTACCCTCAGATACATAACAGCCTGTTAAGGTAAGGTTTGGATGATTAGCAACTAAGCTTGCTAACTCTGCGCCGCTATAACCGCTTGCGCCAATAATAACTACATTCATTGATTACTCGTTATTTTAAAATTTACTGCTAAATATATATGTTGTTCGCTTAAACTAGCTAAGACGCTAAATTAAGACTTAATTTAATGAATTTGTAGATTATCGTCGCATTATTTTCATAGCTTTACTTTAATATATTTATGCTTAAAAAGTGAATTGATATTCATCATAAATACTTTTATATTGTTATGCAATTAAATTGAATAATAATTTTGGATTTTTTTATGCCTTTGCCTTCGTTTATTTCTATGTATCAACAATTGATTGCAGCCCCTTCTATTAGTGCAATTGAAGACAGCTTGTGTATGAGCAATAAAAACGTAATTGAACTCCTTGCGAGGTGGTGCGAAACACTCGGTTTTACATGTGAAATTATTGAATTAGAAGGAGGTAAAGGCCGCTTTAATTTATTAGCAAAGCGTGGAAAAGGCGATGGCGGGTTAATGCTTGCGGGCCACACGGATACAGTGCCTTTTGATGACAGCCGCTGGAACCACAATCCGTTTAAACTTACCGAACTAGACAATAAATTGTACGGGCTAGGAAGCATTGATATGAAAGGTTTTTTTGCTTTTGTATTACAAGCGATTAGTGAACTTGATGAAAAGCAGCAAACTCAACCTATTTTAATACTCGCCACTGCCGATGAAGAAACAACTATGGCAGGTGCACAGCAAATATGTAAGCACCCTAATTTAAAACCTGCACGCTGTATAATTGGCGAACCTACTGATATGACGCCAGTATTTATGCACAAGGGCCATATGAGTACAGCAATAAGAGTGGTTGGTCGCTCTGGGCATAGCTCAGATCCCGAACGTGGCCTTAACGCCATTGAAGTAATGCATAAAGTGATTACAAAATTGATGATCTTAAAAGAGCAATTAAAGCATAAGTATTCAATAAATCACTTTAAAATTCCTTATCCAACATTAAACTTAGGTAATATTCATGGTGGCGATAATGCGAATAGAATTTGTGGTTGCTGTGAAATGCATATAGATATGCGCCCATTACCAGGTTTAAGTGTACAAGAACTACAAGCATTAGTGCTTGATGTAACAAAAGAGATAAATCAGCAATACCCAAATGCGGTGAGCGTTATTGATTTACATGAACCAATCCCGGCATTTAGTGGTAGCACCGACAGTGCTTTAGTTAAAATGGCTGAAAAAATAGCGGGGCAAAAAGCGGTCGCAGTAAATTATTGCACTGAAGCGCCGTTTATCCAGCAACTCGGTTGTGAAACAATCGTAATGGGCCCAGGCTCAATTAACCAAGCGCATCAGCCTGATGAGTTTTTAGCGTTGGAAAAAATAAAACCATCACAACAAATAATCACTGATCTTATAAAAGCAAATTGCTTTAGCTAATAAGATTTCAATAAAGGCGCCAATTGGCTGTCTCTTATACACAAATCCCTGCTAAGAAATTAGCGGGGATTTTTTTGAACTAAATCTCAATGTCATGATCAGATCTTCAAATCTTGTTTGA
>NZ_AUTL01000105.1:0-21870 GCF_000498015.1 Pseudoalteromonas sp. TAE79 | reverse complement strand
TCTGTCGACTGAGTTCAATACCGTATTGCTTAAACATCGCTTCCTGGCGATACAGCGGTAACCCGTATTGGTATTTACTGGTGATAAGCTGACTGAGCAAACTGCTGGTTGCAATGCCTTTGTTGATGGGCATGGCAGGCATTGAGGCTTGTTTAATCTGTGTCTGAGTTGAGGATTTATCACAGTGACGGCAGGCGTATTTAGGCCTAATATGCTCAATCACTTTGATTTTAGCGGGTATGAACTCAAGCTTTTCTGACTTATCTTCACCCATTTTATGTAGCTCACCGCCACAGCAATCACAGGTTTTGTCGATGATGTCGTGAATAACCTGCTCACGAGGTAAGTCTTTTGGCAGTGCCTTACGCACCGGCTTTTTACGGGTATAGCTAATGGATTGTTGCTCTGCCTCAACTTCCTCAACAATTTCTTCCACTTCATTGAATAACTCGCCTTGCCCGGCAAAGCCTTCAGCACTTTTGCCGAATTGTTTTTGTTGGGCCAAGCTCCAGCGCTCTTCCAATGCCGCAATCTGGGCATCCTTCTGCGCTAACAGTTTTTCAAGTTCAGCAATGCGCTGTTTAAGGGCGAGTTCATTTTTCATGACGCCTATTTTAAGGCATCATCAAAGGCTTTGCAGTGCTAACTGAACTCACTTTGATGATCATCAATCGATCGCAAATATTAAAGCATTTTCTTACCTGCGACATCAATTTTACTGTGTCCAATCACATCATAACCCGATAATAACCAGTGTAATTGCTGCTCGCTTAAGGTCATGGTGGGTGACATGAGTTTGGGCCATTTGAACTTATGCTTATCTAATCGCTTATACCACAGTGCAAAACCGGTGTTATCCCAGTAAAGCAGTTTGAGTTTGTCACGGCCTTTATTACAAAACACAAATAGCGCACCACTGAGCACGGGTAGTTCAAGCTCTGCTTCCACCAACGCCGCCAGACCATTAATTGATTTTCGAAAATCAACGGCATCGGCACATAAATAGACGGTGGGTACATCAACGAACATCCTCATACCGTTAGCCCTTTAATAATGGCAACGATATCGGCCGTCGCTAAATCGATAGGAAACGTGAGTTGGCCGGTTAGCGTATCAAACTGCAGCGTATTTTGACGAGTTTGCGCGCAGACTTCAGTAGTTTGTTTTACCTGGACAAAACGTGATGATGTAAGGCACTGCGTGTGCACTGGCAAGGTGGAATTAGGCTGGTCTTTTGCCAGTAAAGCACGTTGTTTATAATAAGTCGTAATAGCGACATTATGGTGTTGGCAGAATTCAATATTAGTACCACTAAACGTACTGCGTTGCAGCAAAAGCTGCTGCCACTGTGCGCTTGTTCTGTAAGTTTTCATCACCTGCTCCGAATTTATCATTGAGCAGGTATTTTTAGATAATCAGAACATCGATGCTAGGTGTGGTTCGCTAGACGCTTACAATTTAGATAGAAAAAGGAGCAATTAATTGCTCCTTTTTTGTTTTTATTTTATAACGCGCTAATTAAACTTTTTTATAGCCTTAGCTTTTAGCGCTTTCATCTTTAGCCTGCGTGGCTTTTTAAAAGATTGTATAGGCATTGATACCATATGCTCTTGTGGCAGTGCCGGAATTGTTTGTGGGTAAGTTCCTTCCTCTGGCACGGAAATCTCTTTTAGATGTACTTTAAGCGCCTCTAGAGTTGAGTCGTTATCAACTTCACTAGGGCAAATAAATATACCTAACTTTCTTAGCTGTACGCCGAGTTTGATACTACTGGTATAACGGATAATTGGAGCACCTAATACTAAGCCTAATAATATAGGTGATAGCCACCAAAAGAATACAGGTGTGAAGTAGTAGGCTGTGCTGCCCCATGCTATAGCCACAATAGTAGAGAATAACGTATAACCAAACGCTTCTTTCCACGGAACCATACGACCTTCGCGCGGTTGTGCATCCCACTTCACTTTTTTACCTAAAAATACGCAAAGCACAAAGTAAGCATGAAATACCATCATTAATGGCGCAACAATAATAGCAAATACGGTTTCAATGATTGAACCTAGTATGAGCTTAATTGAACCACCAAAGCGTTTGTTTCTATGTATTAGGGTGACTATTACGCCCATTAATTTAGGCATTAATAAAATAACAATAGTTAAATACAAGAGTGAATCAATAAGATCGGTTTTAGCTATTTGCCATGTAGGAAATAATTGATAAACACGGTTAAAGTACACATCACTATTTAATGCGCGCGTTACTGCATCAATAGTACTTAGCGCTAGCATTGAGAGCCAAATTAGTGATGAAATATAAGCGGTTGCACCTAATAGAAAGTGCAGCTTACTCATTAATTTTAATTTAGATGACGATAGTAAACCTAAGTGCTGAATATTACCTTGTACCCAGCGTCTATCGCGTACAGCATAATCTAGAATATTACTTGGTACTTCTTCGTAGCTGCCTTCAATGTCTGATAGTAATAGTACATCCCAACCTGCACTATGAAGTAGTGATGCTTCTACAAAGTCATGACTTAAAATCTCACCGCCAAAAGGTGCGTTACCTTTGAGTGTTGGCAAGCCACAGCACGTTATAAATGCTTCAACTCTAATGATTGCATTATGACCCCAGTAATTGGCTTTATCTGTTTGCCAAAATGCTGAGCCAGTAGCGAGCATTGGGCTATATAGCACTGACGCAAACTGTAAAAAACGACCAAAAAAGGTATCTTGACGAACAGGTATTGGAATCGTTTGGATCAGGCCTGCTTGTGGGTTGTTTAGCATGCTTGTAGTAAGTTCTAACATACATTTACCGGTCATTACGCTATCTGCATCAAGCACAATCATATGGTCGTAATTACTTCCCCAGCGCTCACAAAAGTCGGTTAGGTTACCTACTTTGCGGTGTTTGTTATCTTCGCGACGACGATAAAAAACATGCTTTGCTGTATCCCCTAAACGTTCGCACAATGCATGCCATGCACTTAGCTCGTTTTTAACTATTTGAGGGTCTTGTGTATCGCTTAATAAATAAAAATCAAAATTATCAAGCTGACCAGTTTCTTTTAACGATTGTAGACTTACTTCAAAGCCCGCGATAACACGGTGGGTATCTTCGTTATAAATAGGCATTACAACGGCGGTTTTCTGAGCGTTAATTGCCTCGTTATTGAACTCAATTGGTTTAATGCGTTTTAACGTAAGCGGGTCAATTCGAAACAACTGTAGTACAAAGCCGATTGTGCCACTACAAAAAGCCGTTACAATCCAAGCAAATGTGATTGAGAATAATACTAAAAGAGCATACTCAAGTAATGTCATACCATTTGAGCTTAAAATCTCAAACATAATAGATATGCCGTAGCCAGATGTGCCAAGTGCCGCAATGGCAAATAGCCATACTCTTAGTGTTTTGAATGGCATTGGAGTGCCCCTACCTTTATTACTTGATGTCATTTGGGTACCAAACATAGCTCCATACCTCGCTAATTTCTTTGTCACGTAGTTTTAACGATAAACGCATATCAACGGGTTGATCGTCCTGTGGTGCAATTTTAAAGGCTACACGCCATCCACGTGAATCCGGAAGTTTTTGTACATTCACGTCGGTTACTTCGCCTGTTGTAAGTTGAATGTCGGCATCTAGTTTTAACTGTTTAGACAGTTGATTTATTTCTGATCCAGTAAAATCAACAGTAAATTGGCGGTGGCTTTTTGGTGGTGGGTTGTCCTCACCAGGTAAAGCGGCGCTACCAATTCTTGTACGTAGTACACGTGCTTTCTCGTGCTGAGTTAAAACTGAATTAAAGGTCGTCATTTTGTAGCTTAATTTTAATGAATCTCCGGCCTTCATTGGTTTTTCTGGTACCCAGTAACTTACGATATTGTCGTTAGTTTCTGTATCAGTCGGTATTTCTACAAGCTCTACACGACCATTTCTCCACTCACCTTGTGGTTCAATCCATAGGCTAGGGCGGTCGTGGTAATGTGCTTCTGTGTCTAAATAGTTATTAAAGTCTCGGTCTCGTTGAGCTAACCCAAAACCTTTTGGGTTATTGTACGAAAATGAAGTAACGCTGAGTTGTGATGGGTTGTTAAGAGGACGCCATACCCACTTGTCATCAGCAGATTGAGTTAATAGGCCATCCGAGTCATGAACTTCAGGGCGATAGTCATCAAAAAATTTGGTGCTGTTTTCGCCGTGATAAAACATACTCGTTAATGGTGCTACACCTAGTTTTTTAATATCTTTACGCGCAAAAACCTGCATATCAACATCAACTAGCATATTAGTTGTAGGGTCGACGCTAAATTTGTACGCACCAGAAATAGATGGACTATCCAACAATGCAAAAATGGTGATTTGTGTTTGCTCTGGCTTTGGTTTAACTAACCAAAACTCTTTGAACATTGGAAATTCTTCACCCGAATTTTCAGCAGTATCAATGGCAAGGCCTCTTGCTGATAAGCCATAAACTTGTTGAGGGCCAACGACTCTAAAATACGATGCTCCCTGAAATACCATTACTTCGTCTTTATACTCGTTAGTATTTAATGGGTAATGCACACGAAATCCAGCATGGCCTAGTTGAGTGCCCGCCACACTTTTAGCTATTTCTTCTTGTAGTGGTGCAGCAGTGCCATCGTATTGGTAAAAGTCGGTGCTGAAAGGTAAGCGGCTACGTTTAGAGTCGCTATCAACAGTATTTATTGTTACGGGTGTTTTATATAAAAAACCAGGGTGGAATAATTGCAGCTCGTACAGGCCTTCATCTTTCCACACCGCTTTGTCTTTTTTAAATCGAATTGAGCGGTAGTCTTGATAATCAATATTATTTAGTGCTTCAAGCTCGATGTTTTTAGGTGCCACATATTCTTCGCTTGCTAACTTTTTAGCGCGAGCGCTAATTACATCAAATAAGCTACTTTGTGGAATTGCTACATCAACAGTTGCAGCAATCGCTTGGTTGCTATTGCCCCAAGTCGAAAAAATAATAAGTAGACCCAGTAGTGGTGCTGACTTTTTTTGCCATTTAGGCAAGTTTTGGGTTAGTTGTTTCATTCTCATTCCTTTATAAAAACACGACTTATTTTTACGTTTAGGGTAAATATTGATTTTGTTTTGTAAGTATCTTCTAATTTACTTAAAGCAAAATGTGAACCCTTATAAAAGTTCATATTTTTCAATAGGAAAACCAATATACGTAACTCATTGAGGTTTTTGTTGTGTAAAATTCACTCAATCTTATGTAGTTGTTACTGATTAATTACTAGAAGACTCACTAATCGTATGAACATATTACGGGGAGTTTAATGAAGCTTGTCTGAATTACATTTGTATAAAATAAAAAAGCCGCAAAAGCGGCTTTTTATATGTTTAGATTTTACTTAATTATTTCTTTTTAAATCGACGCACTATTGATAGTGGTGCTAAAAGAAGTGATAACCATAATAATGAACCTGCATCATTATCATCATCTGAGCGTAAGTTATTTACCTTAACGGCTACCTTTTCAATGTTTGATAAGTTACCAGCACTATCTTGAGCTTGTACTGTTAAAGTAATACGATTTTCGAATTCGTAATCAATCTCTCCAGCAACAATTAACTGCCCCTCATTGTTAATAGAAACGCTGTCATTATCAGATGTAATAAATTTAACAACAGGTGATTCATCGGCATTTGGATCACTAAAATCGAGCGTGCCGATAATTGTGCCAATTGCGCTGTTTTCATCGATTGCAAAAACTTGATCGGCTGCAATTACAGGTGTTTGCTCTTCAGGGGTTAAAGTAATTTCAGATTTAATATCAATGATCACAGGGTCATGGTCTGATGCGCGGTATGCACTTTCAGAGTACAAGCTAGATTGTTGACCTTCGCTTTTAAACTCTACATTGTAATCAAGTGAAATAGGTTCATCTGCGTTGATATGCCAATCTGTTGCAGCGACAACTTTGCTAAGTAATGATTGTGTAGCTACTGCATGGTCTAAACTTCCTGCACGACCAGAAAAGCTATAAGAATAACCAAGTGTATCACCATCAATTTCAGCAACTACATTTTTGTAGCCTTTATCAGCAAATGCACGTATTGGATCTTCCATTGCGTAAGCATTCATATCGCCGACTAAAATAGTATCTTCGTCATCAACACCGGTTGGTTTGCTATCAAGCCAATCTGCGAATGCATTAGCACCTTGCGTGCGTATTTCATTCCAACAGCCTTGGCCATCACCTAAATCTGCATTATTTCCAGAAGCACTACCACAACTTTTAGATTTAAGATGTGACACAGCAACAGTAAATACTTCATCAGTTTCTATTGATTTAAAGCTTTGTGCAATTGGAGCACGGTTACTAAAATCAAATGGAGCCTCAGTTGTAATGGCTGCAGTGCCTACTTCTTCTACTTTGTTAGCACGATAGATAAGTGCGGTAGTAATTGCATCGGTACCAATTTGATCTACGTTAAAATCAACAAATGCATAGTTGTTAGCACTATCTGCATCATTTAATGCATCTACTAAGCTAGCAATTGCACTAAATTCGCCAAAGCCATCATTCTCAATTTCCATTAAACCAACAACATCGGCTTCAATAGCGCTAATGGCACTTACAATTTTAGCTTCTTGACGAATAAATTCAGCTTCAGTATCTGCACCTCGAGATGTAGGGAACCCTCCGCCTTGGCCATCACCATTGAAGTAATTAAGTACGTTAAAGCTAGCTACACGTAAATCTGCTTCAGCATTAAGTTCAGGCGCATCTTCACGTGCATTTGTTGCAATAAACGAAGGCGCTAAAGTTGGATGAATTCTGTAAAGGCTAAAGCTATAAGCAAGTGCTCCTGTAACAGTATTAACAGTATCGCCAGTTCGTAATGTATTTTCTGCCGATAAGCCTGGAGTTGGATAAGCTGTAGGGTCTAAGTTTTGTACTGTAGAGCCATCATCTATTAAAATCTTTTTAAGTAGATTTTCAGTTTCAACTGCATTAGCAGCATCGCCAGGTAACGCAACCTGGGTACCTTGGTACAAGCGCTCTGTTGCTAATTCAACTTCACCATATCGACCAAGACCAAAGTTATTAGTCACTACTAATGGTTGCTCTAATGTGACTAACATACCTTCAAAAGCTTCTAAATCAGTTGTATTAGCTAAAGGTAAAGTGATTTTTGTAGCTGCTGCAGCTAAACCAGTGCCACACACTGCAACTTGGCTAACACTGCCAATTTGTGTTGCATCAAAATATTCTTCAACAGTACCTTGTACACGCACATGGTCGCCTACATTCACGTCAGTATCTGCAAAATATACAAATACACCTTCAGAGGTAAGTGGATTTGCATCTATATCAGCAGCCAGTGAGTTAACAAAAAAGCCTTTTAATTGTTCATCACCTTGAAAATCGGCGCTTACAACACCTTCAAGTTCTACTAATGTACCTACAAGTGGGCTAGCAGAGCCGTCACCTTGAATAGCATTTATTAGTGTTTTTTCTGCACCACAAACTAGTGGTTCAAGTGGCTCTGGTTCAGGGTCTGGCACAGGAGCGGTACCGCCGTTTCCTGTGTGTGAACCTAATCCATCAAAGGTGTCAATATCAAACTGTTCCCATTCTTCGCTAGGATCAAAAATGGCTGTCGAGTCAGTTCGGCCTGTGGTAATGCTATCCTTTCTTCGCAGCGTTTTGTTAACCGTAGTTACACCCCCTTCAGACCACTCTGAACCCGGATCAACACCAACTTGACCAAAACTATCAACAATTACACCGTCTTTAGTTAAAACAAGGGCATCATCACCGTTATAGTAGGTTACTGTGCTGGTTTCATCTGCAATATCAAGTATTGCAGCTGCTGCACTGGAGTTTGAAATAATGTAGGTGGTATTGGCGGCCAATGTTCCTGTTAAATCAATCGAGTTGCCAATCGAACTGCTACCATTTGAATAGAGTCCTAAAGTATAACCTTCAAGAGAAAGCTCCGTATCAGCATTATTATAAAGCTCGATTGCTTTATTATTACTGCTTCCCTCTATATATTCTGAAATGATTAGATCAGCGGATGCTGGTGCACTGAGACTTGCTATAACAAGTGCGAGTGGTGTTATTTTTGTTTTAAACATTTTTTATTATTCCCGTGTATTAATCCCAAAATGGGACACCAGTTTAGAGAATAAATATGACGGAAATAATACAAAAATGTAAACGAATGTAAATGAAAGGCGGTTTAACCGCCTTTTAATAAAAAATTACTTTTTAGCTAGATATTTTGCGGCTTGCTTAGCAAAGTAGGTTAATATTCCATCGGCTCCTGCACGCTTAAATGCAAGTAAAGATTCCATTATTGTAGCTTCTTCACTTAACCAACCGTTATCAATTGCTGCTTTGTGCATTGCATACTCGCCACTTACCTGATATGCGAAAGTAGGTACACCAAATTCGTCTTTAACACGCCGTACAATATCTAAATAAGGCATACCGGGCTTTACCATAACCATATCGGCGCCTTCTTGTAAGTCTAATGCGACTTCACGTATTGCTTCATCAGAGTTTGCTGGATCCATTTGGTAAGTTTTTTTATCAGCACCTTTTAAGTTACCAGCAGAGCCTACAGCATCTCTAAATGGGCCATAGTAGCTAGATGCGTATTTAGCTGAGTAGGCCATAATTCGAGTATGAATAAACCCATCAGCTTCAAGTGCTTCGCGAATAGCGCCAATACGACCATCCATCATATCAGAAGGGGCAACAACATCAGCACCAGCTTCTGCATGGGAAAGTGCTTGTTTAACTAAAATTTCAGTAGTGACATCATTAATAACATAACCTGAATCATCAATAATACCGTCTTGGCCATGCGTAGTGAAAGGGTCAAGTGCTACATCAGTAATCACACCCAACTCAGGAAAAGCTTCTTTTAACGCTCTTACGGTACGTTGTGCTAAGCCATCATCGTTATATGCTTCTTCGGCAAATAATGATTTTTTATCCGCAGGTGTTACTGGAAAAATAGCAACGGCAGGTACGCCAAGTTCAACGAGTTCTTTTGCTTCAACAAGCAGTAAATCAATTGATAGGCGCTCAATACCAGGCATTGATTCAATTACCTCGCGGCGATTTTTACCATCAAGTACAAATACAGGGTAAATTAAATCATTTACGCTAAGCTGGTTTTCAGCCATTAAGCGGCGAGAAAAGTCGCTGCGGCGCATTCTGCGCATGCGAGTATATGGGAAAAGGTCTAATCCTGATTGGGCCATATTAATATGCTCCTACTGTGGTAATGGAAAAGTGATTACTTGATTACGGCCATGCTGCTTTGCGTAATAAAGTGCTTTGTCGGCGCACTCAGTAAAAATTTGAGGGTTGCTAACATCATCAGCAATACTGGTGTATACACCAGCGCTAATAGTAAATTGAATATCATTATTGGCAACCGTTACAGTACTTACTGAGATATCAGCTCGTATTTTTTCAGCTATGTCTTGTGCGCCTTCACTAGGGGTATTAGGTAATAGCACAACAAATTCTTCACCGCCATAACGGGCAACTTCATCGAGTGGTCGTTTTAAATGGTCTTTTATAAGGTCAGAAACTGCTTTAATAACTTGATCGCCAATGATATGGCCGTACGTGTCGTTGATATTTTTAAATCGATCTATATCAAGCATAACAATGCTAAGCGGCGTTTGTTCTCGATGAGAGCGACGAAGCTCCATTACCAGTTTTTTATCAAAAAAGCGTCTGTTTTTTATTCCAGTCAATGCGTCTTCAGTATTTAGTAACTCAAGTGAGCGGTTTTTTTCTTCAAGCTCTCTAAGCGTTACTTGTAATTCAAAGGTGCGTTCGTCCACCTGGGATTCAAGTTCTTGGCGAGTTTTTTCTTGTAATTTTAAGCGCTCTTTAAGTAGTGTATCTTGTGCTGTGTTTTCAGCAATCAAGGTCTGTTGGGCAATCACTTCTTCATCGCGTTGTAAAATAAATAACTTCATTACGCTGTAGCATAAGCAAAAAGTGTAACCAAAAAAGCATGCAAATACAAATGCGAGCGTACTTCTGTCAAAGGCGTATAGGCCCATTACTGCAACAGTAAAATAAAGCATTACCACCAAGAAAAAAACCAATACAAGTAATAGTGCTTTGTTTGGTTTAGAAGGCGTTAAACGCACGCACATAAACGTAGTTACAATATAAAAGCCTAAAACGATTGGAGTAGTGATTAAACAAAATAATGTAACTATGTTGTTTGGAAGTAGCCAAATAAATAATAACGAAATGGCTAAAGCGTTAACTACAACTTTTTGAATAGTTAGCAGAAGAGAGGGCCTGGGATGGCAAACTTGCTTCTGCAAAGGCAAAAACATTAAAGTGATAAGCATAAGTAATATAGGGATCATAACTTGCTGTAATGCAGGCAAATTAGGATGAACGTACCTTAAGCCAAAACCACAAAGGTAGGCTAATACACTACCTAATGTGAGAGATATAACCCCAGCATAAACAAAATAACCTTTACGTGAAAAACCATATAAAACTATGCAACTCACACCCAAAGAAAATATAAAACCAATCAATAAGCCATAGAGTAAATTGAGTTTTCCTTTGTGTGCCAAATAAGCTTCTGGTTGCCACAGTGTTAAAGGGACTCGCAAGCCTGAACTATTCGCCACTTTCATTATAATAAGCGTTTCGCTATTTGCAGGGCTGAGCAGTTTAACTAATAAAGACTCACTTTTAATTTTGCGCTTATATAAGGGGTAGGCATCACCAATTTGAGTATAAGAAAGTAATTGCGAGTTATGTAATTGATATACTTGAACGTGGTTTAGCAAAGGATTGTTTAGTGACAATATTTGCTCAGTATTATAACTAAGTGTGTTTTTTATTTTAAATTTTATCCATACAGGACGCTGCTCTAGTCCTAAATTAAGGGGTTTTCCTGTGTTTTTTTGCCACTGTATATGGCTACTTTGTTGTGCGCTTAATAGCGACGTTGGTTCAAAAGAGTAATACAGGTTATTAATGTTTTGAGAGTTAAAATCGTGTTTTATTATTACTGGGTTTGCGAAAGAGCAAAAAGTGAAAAGGAATACTAATAGGCTTAAAAGTGCCTTTGCATAGGCCATTAACGATCTTCTAAACCAAAAACACGGTGAAAGTTTTCTGTAGTTTTACGGGCCACAACTTCTTCATCTATTTTATAAAGTTGTGCAACCGTTTGACAGATATAAGGAAGCAGGGCAGGTTCATTTTTACGTGATTTAGGTTTTGGCTTAACTGTTCGTGGAATTAAAAATGGTGCATCAGTTTCTATTAATAATCGATCTAGAGGAATGCTAGGCACTAGCAGTTGTAAATCTTTTCCACGCCTTTCATCACATACCCAACCCGTTATACCAATATATAGACCTAAATCTAAATATTGCTTTAGAGCTGCTGAGTTACCCGTAAAGCAGTGGAGTACACCGCGAATATTAAACTCTTTTAATATACTTAACATGTCGTCACTTGCATCACGCTCATGCAAGTAAACAGGTAAATCTAATTTTTCAGCAAGTGCTAATTGGCGCCTAAAAACACTGCGCTGTACATCGCGAGGCGAAAAGTCGCGGTTATAATCAAGACCGCACTCACCAATAGCAATAACATGCTTATTATTTGCAAGTATAGTTAGTTGTGCTTCTAGTTCATTAGTGGCTGATTTTGCATCATGCGGGTGAATANCCCGCCGTAGAATATTGAAGATGCTTTGTTGCAAGATCAAGTGATTGCTGACTGCTTGCAATATCACAACCAATAATAAGCATATTTGTAACACCCGCTTCATTGGCACGGGTAATTACATCGTGATGCTGCTCATCAAATTGATGATTAGTTAAGTTAACTCCAGCATCAATTAACGTATATGACATTACTTAGTACGTTTAACGCGAATAGAGCGGTTTTGCCCTTCTTTATGCAGCAAAAATGAGTTAAATACACCTCGGCTAATGGTAACTGTATCAGACTCTTTTAATTTAAGGCTGTCTGAGCCAATTTGACGCCACTCTTGGTTGTTGTCAAGGCTGATAATGAGCTCGCCATACGGTGCCTCGTCAACTGATAAAACAAGCGCAGTGATGTTTTCGTTTTTATCTTTTGTGATTTCTTTATGTTCTAAGCCAAAATCTTCAGTAGTTGTTGCTGGCGCTATAGCCGCAACGGGTACATTAGAAGATTCTTTAGGCGGGGTAAGTGTTTTTGTTACTGATGGCTTAACTAGTGACTTACCCGCGATTGTATTGTCGTAACAAAGTAAGCGGTTAAAATCGTTTTCAATAAAGCTACATGCCTGTAACGCTTGAGTATTAAACTCTGTTTGCGCAGCAAAAGTCGGTGCGCTTAATAAAACCAATAGTGAGAGTAGTTGTTTTTTCATTTTATTCCTCAGATTCTTTTTGTGGTTTAGCGGTATAAAACTTTGCTAAAATTAGACCTAGTTCAAACAGAAGAAGCATCGGAAATGCTAGCAATGTTTGTGATAATACATCAGGCGGTGTTAAAAACATCGCGACTACAAAAACACCCACGACGATATAAGGGCGCTTTTCTTTTAAGCTTTTTGTTGTTGTTGCGCCACTCCAGCATAGCAACATAATAGCCACAGGAATTTCGAAAGCGACGCCAAATGCAAAAAACAATTTTAATACAAATCCTAGATAGCTAGCGATATCGGGTGCTAGAGTCATCATTTCGGGACCTGTACTTGTAAAAAAACCTAATATAATTGGTAGTACTGCAAAGTAGCAAAAAGCGATACCCCCATAAAACAAGACAACGCTTGAGATTAGTATAGGTATTAGCATTTTCTTTTCATTCTGGTACAAGCCAGGAGCTATAAACCCCCAAATTTGATGAAGTATCCATGGAGTAGATAATAAAGCCGCAACAAAAAAAGTAAGCATCATAGGGACTATAAAAGGGTCACTCACATTTATAGCTATCATGGTCGCGCCATTAGGTAAATGAACTACTAATGGTGCAGCTATAAGTTCGTAAATATCATCTTTAAAATAAAACAGCGCGATAAAAAATAATAAAATGCTCAATAGTGCTTTTATTAGCCGATCACGCAACTCAATTAAATGAGCTACAAACCCTGATTTTACTTCCTCAGCCATTATTTTTTATACCATGTAGTAAGTTGACCACAAAGTGAGAAATAAATTTCACTTTTTCTCATCAAGTTGTTGGTTATTTGATGTATCAGATTGTTGTTTCTTGTAGCTGTGAGTAACTGATTCAGCCGCTTTTTGTAGCTCTGTTAGTGAGCTTTGTAACTCAGGGCTTAAATCTTTCAATTCTTGCTGTTCTGCTTTTTTAAGGTTTTCGTGCAGCTCATGGATGCGAAGCTCTTCACTTACTTCGGCTTTTACTGAGTTGGCAAGTGATTTAGCGGTTTTAACCCATTTACTCACTGTTCTAATCGCAACAGGTAAGCGCTCAGGGCCGAGCACCACTAAACCAACAATAAAAATAACAACAAGTTCCCACATGCCCATACTAATTAAACCTTATTGTTATCTTTGTTTTTTTCAGTATCGGTTGAGTTGTTAGCAGTGTTTTTTTCTGATTGTTGAATTTGCTCGGATTTCTCTTTCTCGCTCATTTGATCATCCGACATTGCTTTTTTGAAGCCCTTTACAGCGCCCCCAATATCGCCACCCATACCGCGTAGTTTTTTTGTGCCAAAAAGTAAAACTATGATCGCTAAAACAATTAATAATTGCCAAATACTAATACCACCAAAACCCATGGTTTTCTCCAATATATAAAACGGTTAAATGTTTATTTTAAATACTAATTATACGCTCACTAGCGCAAATAGCACCCAGTTTATGCGCTGCGCCATGCCGCTATAAAGCTAATAGCCGATAAGCTTATTGCAAGACTTGCAGCTATTAAATCGTGCTGTAAATAACAAAGTGTTGCCATAATCATTGTAGCACTACCAAATAAACTCAATATTAAAGGTTTATGAGATACCTTTTGTTCTTGAGGTTGAATGTGTGGTGCACGCTTTAAATTTTGATAAATTAGATCCGGTAACTCAGGCATTTTTTCAGCCCAAAATGGCAAGTTAGCATACATTTGCTTCAGTACTGATAGCGGTCCAACTTGTTGCTTTACCCAGTCTTCTAAAAAGGGCTTAGCTGTTTTCCATAAGTCGAGTTGTGGGTATAGCTGACGCCCTAATCCTTCAACGTATAATAAAGTTTTTTGTAGTAATACTAATTGCGGCTGTACCTGCATGTTAAAACGACGTGCAGTATTAAATAGATTTACGAGTACGTGCCCAAATGAAATTTCAGCCAAAGGTTTATTAAATATAGGCTCGCAAACTGTGCGAATCGCAAATTCAAATTCTTCAATGCTAGTATCTGGTGGTACCCAACCAGAATCAACGTGTAGTTGTGCAACTTGGCGATAATCACGATTAAAAAAGGCGATAAAGTTTTCAGCTAAATAGCGTTTATCTTCTTTGCTTAACGTACCAACAATACCGCAATCAATACCGATATACATTGGGTTTTCAGGGTGCTCTCGAGAGACGAAAATATTACCCGGATGCATGTCGGCATGAAAAAAACTGTCTCTAAACACCTGCGTAAAAAATACTTCTACGCCACGCTCAGCAAGTAATTTCATATTAGTGTTTTGCGCCATAAGTGCATCGGTATCAGAGACGGGTATGCCGTAAATACGCTCCATCACCAGCACATTGCTACGGCTGTAATCACTGTAAACTGCAGGGATGTATAATGAATCAGAGCCTTCAAAATTGCGTTTTAGTTGAATGCCGTTGGCACCTTCTCGCATTAAGTCGAGCTCGTCTAGGAGTGTTTTTTTATATTCTTTAACTACTTCAACCGGGCGCAGGCGTTTTGATTCGTTATGTACTTTTGCAAGTACCTTTGCGAGCTTTTCCATTAACGCTAAATCGGCATTAATTTGCTCATAAATATTGGGTCTAATAACCTTAATTACGACATCTTGCTCAATACTCTGCTCATCAATAAGTTTTGCTGTATGTACTTGCGCTATAGACGCAGAGGCCAGTGGAGTTTGTGAAAACTCACTAAATAATTCACTTATATCGTTAATTTCGAGTGCTTTTTCTATTATTTTTTGTGCAAGCTCGCCTTCAAATGGTTGAACTTGATCTTGTAAAAAAGCAAGCTCTAAAGCGATATCATGAGGGAGTAAATCACGACGAGTCGAGAGCATTTGACCAAATTTGATCCAAACAGGACCCAGCTCTTGCAATGCTAAACGTAAACGTAGCCCCGCAGGTTTTTCTTTGTGCTGATTACGCAGCCAAAATAAACTACCACGGGCTATTTTACCAAACCAAGGCACTTTATGCTTTGGAATTAGCTCGTCTAGTCCATAGCTAAGTAACGTTTTGGTGATGTTATACAAACGTGCAGTCGACACAAAAAATCCTTAGCGGGTGTTTGAAGGTAAAAAAGAATTTAAGAGGGCGTTAATGCGTTGCTCAACGGCAGCGACTTGTCCTTTGAGTTCTCTATTTTTTTGTTTAAATTGCTCAAGTTCTAATGGATGAATAGTAATTGCGAGCTCATCTTGGCATAAACTTGTAAGCATGGTACTTATTTTAGTATTGGTTTTGCTGCTCTTTTGTTTTAGTTCTTTTAAGTGCAGGTATAACTGCTGAGCGGGGGCATCGCCAATGTATTTAGAAAGTTGTTCAGGCCAATCAATATCAATACCTGAAAATGCATTGCTATAAGTTTGCGCAATATTTAAATCGCCTTGTAAGTCGAGCTTATCTTGGCGAATTAATTGGGTAAGCATTGCAGGGTTTTTGAGCGCTAAAAGTGTCTCTATATCTGCGCTGATCATACAACCTGCATTTTCATTGCTTTGAGCGCTGTATAAGTGTAATTGATCAGCACTATAAACGAGTTGGATGCTTTGTTGCCAATCTCTTATTTCAACTACTAAGCGCTTATGTTTAACGGCGTTTAGCTTTTGAGATAATTGTGGGTCAAGGCTAAGCGCTTGATTTAGTACACGCTCAATAAGCGAAAGTACAAAATTAGGTAACATAAAAAACTCAGATGACATTGCACCATTATTGTTTTTTGTTATTTTTTCAAGCGCCATAACTGCTAGCCTTAATATTTAAAACCACGATGCAGTGCAACAATTCCGCCTGTGAGGTTTTGGTATGTTGTTTGTTCAAAGCCCGCATCTTCCATCATCGCTTTTAATGTATCTTGATCTGGATGCATACGAATAGACTCAGCTAAATACTTGTACGATTCACTGTCGTTAGCAACTAGCTTACCCATTGTTGGCAATAAATTAAATGAGTAAAAATCGTAAGCTTTACTAAGTACGTCATGCTCTGGTTTTGAAAACTCTAAAACAAGTAATCTGCCACCGGGCTTTAAAATACGGTACATAGAGCGTAATGCTTTGTCTTTATCGGTAACGTTACGTAAACCAAAGGCAATAGTGATCACATCAAAGCTATTATCTGGAAATGGCAGCATTTCTGCATTCATTTGTACGTAGTCAATATTGCCTACTAAGCCAAGATTGTGTAGTTTTTCACGACCAACCTTAAGCATAGATGAATTTATATCGCCCAAAACAACTTGACCGGTCTCGCCAACTAGTTGGCTAAATTTTGCCGTTAAGTCGCCAGTGCCGCCGGCTAAATCGAGTACATGATGGCCTTTACGAACACCTGAGCTTGCAATAGTTTGACGTTTCCATAAACGATGCACACCAAAAGACATTAAATCATTCATTACATCGTATTTTGCAGCTACTGAGTGAAATACATCAGCAACCATAGAAGCTTTGTCGCCCTCGGCTACTGTTTTATAACCAAAATGCGTGGTCTTTTGTTCGGTTTCGTTCATGACTAATCTCTATCGTGACAATAGAGGTTAGTGTACTTTATTGTACGCAGTAGGTGCAATTTGAATATGATTTATCAGGTAATTTATTGCCCTGCAGTGTAGCTACTTTGCCCTAATGACCGCGCTTTAAAAGCCGCATGAGACGCTTTTTTAGCTAACTGGTTAAAATCATCTTCTTGTAGATGTTGAGCAATTCCTAGAGATAAGCCAATACTAGGTAACTTAATCCCTGTTTTTGAACTAACAAAGCGAAGCTTTTCGACTCCATTTCGGACTTTTTCAGCAATAACATTGGCTGTTTCTGGGTCTATATCGGCGAGNCAAGCCACTTTGAAAAACATATTTTTGCACTTGTTTAGCTACTTTATTCAAAATAACTTCACCAATTATATCACCGTAATTTTCAGTAAAGTGATCAAGGTTATCTATTTGAATCGCAATGGCGCAAATAGACTTTTTTTGATTAGTCCATACTTGAGTTTGTTGCGTTAAATAATGGCGTTTATAAAGCCCTGTTTGGCTATCAATAATATGTTGTTTACGAAGTTGATTTAGCTGCTTTTTTGTTTTTTCGTGTAGTTGTTTGGCTTTACTTAGTTCTTGCTTAAATTGCTTGTGTTGATTTAGTAATTCGGCGGTTTGATTATGAAGTACTTCAAGCGCTTGACGGCTTTGTTCTATGTTGTTCTCATCTAGTGAATGTACGCATTCGCTCACCTGACCCGCAAAGCGAATTATCTGTTTTTCAGTAGCTTGAGAATTTTGAGAAAGTGAACTTATAACACCATCAACATTTTGAATCATGCTGACTTGCGCTGTGTGACCGGTATTTAAAAATTCAGCATGGAGCTGTTCAATTAAAACACTGTCTATATTATCTTCAACCGCAATAGCGCGGTCTAAGGCTTTGTTCAGCTCAAGGTTAGTTTGGCTAGTATAGGTATAAACAACTTGATAATTGAGCGGCGTAGGAGAAAGTGCATAGCGCTCTAAAAACACACACACTTTAGTCATCTTCTCTTGTGCAATAGCCATGGAATCATGGAACATCATTTTAAATACCAACTAAGTACGCATAAGTGCAAATTTTAAAATATCTCATTCCATGAGGCGGTTATGCGTCCGAGCTTTTTATTATTTTTTTATACAGTAATCATTATCCGCGCTATTTAAAAGCAAAAACGATAGTTAGGGAACTTAAATTTTACTTTAGCAGCCCAATCGCTGTTTTTCTCATCAATTCGGCTGGTTTTTACTTCTGTTAACGTATGTAGCATTATTTCAATATGCTAGTTTGTCTCATTTACTTGCTATTTCTTTAGCCTACGATAGTTTTATGCAATCTATTGCATCATCAAGTTAAATAATAATGAATCTTTTTTTACCAAAAACGCTTCGCCAAACGCTTCTTGGCATAACTGCTTTATGTTCGTTAAGTGCATGTCAAATAACCACACCCAATGCGAATGAGCAGTTTACTCAAGTGGCACAATCTATTGTTCAATATAGAGAAAGTATAAACCCTTATAGCACTTCAAAAGGGGTTGATGGCTATTTACTTGCCAATTTATCGCCAGAATTTTTAGCAAAACAGTACAAAAGTAATACTCAATTATTAGCAGACTTAGATGGCGTAGATGCAACTAAGCTTAGTGACGAAAATCAAATTAACTTAAGTATTATTCGTGCTCAGGTACAAAATAGCGTAGACGAATATGTGTTTAATGCGCATTACATGCCGCTTACATCTGAGTATGGTTTTCACTCCGGTCTGTCGTACATCGTTAACAGTTCTCAATATAAAAAAGAGCAAGATTTAGAGACACACCTTGCACGTTTAGCACAAATCCCCCGCTTTTTTGAGCAAAATATATATTGGATGAAAAAAGGGCTCGAAACAGGTCTCACCCAACCAAAAGCAGTTTTAGAAGGATACGAAGACTCCATAAGTACTTATATTGTTGATGATGTAACTCAATCAGAATTTTATAAACCGTTTTTAGCTAACACTGCCAGTTTAAGTGAGAGTGACTTTTATGCACTTCAACAGCGAGCTAAAGTTGTTTTAAAAAATAAAGTAATACCAGCATATAAAAGCTACTTAACGTTTTTTACTGAGCAATACCAACCGGGCGCCCGCACAAGTATTGGTATTTCAGAAACCCCTAATGGCAAAGCTTTTTATAAAAACCGTGCTAAGCATTACACCACTACCGTCATGACACCTAAAGAGATCCACGAGCTAGGCTTAAAAGAAGTTGCTCGCATTCGAGGTGAAATGGAAGCTGTAATAAAAGAAGTTGGTTTTAAAGGCTCATTTGCTGAGTTTATTCACTTTTTACGTACTGACCCACAGTTTTACGCAACAACACCTGAGCAACTTTTGAAAGAAGCATCTTACATTGCTAAAAAAATGGATGCACAGCTGCCTAAGTTATTTCATACCTTACCGCGCAAACCTTATGGCGTGGCACCGGTGCCCGCAAGTATTGCCCCTAAATACACAACAGGTCGGTATTCTGGCTCTAATCGAGATGATGAAGCTGGATACTACTGGGTAAATACTTACGCTTTAGATAAGCGCCCTTTGTATGTTTTAGAAGCATTAACGTTGCACGAAGCAGTGCCAGGTCATCATTTACAAATATCACTTAATGCAGAGCTTGAAAATTTGCCGAGCTATCGTCGTGATGCTTACCTTTCGGCATTTGGCGAAGGTTGGGGGCTTTACTCTGAATATTTAGGTTTAGAGGCAGGCTTTTATCAAGACCCATATAGCCGTTTTGGTCGCTTAACTTATGAAATGTGGCGAGCAGCACGTTTGGTTGTTGATACAGGGATGCACATGTATGGCTGGAGCCGCGAGCGAGCTATGAACTTTATGAGCGAGAACACCGCGCTTTCGCTGCATAATGTTAAAACAGAAACTGACCGTTATATATCTTGGCCAGCTCAGGCACTGTCATACAAAATTGGTGAGTTAACTATTAAACGTTTACGTGTTGAAGCAGAGCAAGCGCTTGGACCAAATTTTGATATTCGCGAATTTCATCATCAGATTCTTCGCCATGGTTCAGTGCCCTTGTCAGTATTAGAAACACAGGTACGTTTATATATAAAAAATGAGTTAACTAAGCTGCAAAATTAGCTTTGTAGGCTTATAAACCTTGAACAAACAAAGGTGTTGTGTCATTTTGACCGCAACACCTTTTTTATACCACAGACCTAGTAATGTAGTTTATTTTAGCGACTCCTATCGTCAAAATATTCACATACTACGCATTAGGTATTATTTAATAATATAGCCATCAAGGGGCCTTAGATGAGCAATTTCATTATGTTTAGTATTGACGTATTTGCGAGTATTTTTATTATCGCACTTGGGTTAATTGTGCTTACTGTTATTATTTTTTACTTTCGCGATATAACACAAACAAAACATGCTATTAGGCGTAACTACCCAGTAATTGGCCGCTTTCGATATTTTTTTGAACGCCAAGGTGAATTTTTCAGACAATACTTTTTTGCCCTCGATC
Source organism: Pseudoalteromonas sp. TAE79 (assembly GCF_000498015.1). Taxonomy (NCBI): domain Bacteria; kingdom Pseudomonadati; phylum Pseudomonadota; class Gammaproteobacteria; order Alteromonadales; family Pseudoalteromonadaceae; genus Pseudoalteromonas; species Pseudoalteromonas sp. TAE79. The sequence continues at coordinate 1,390 of NZ_AUTL01000105.1, read as the reverse complement.
GAGAAGAAATGCCATTTAACCGCGCTGAGCGCAGTTGGGTTTACCGCGCAGCAAAAGATGTCGATCGCACCGCTGCATTTGGTTCAACACAAAGCTTAGAAGTGACGGGTACGGTTATGTTTATGAACTGTGCTTTTCCTACTTTAGATGAAGAGGCACTTGACCCGAGTAATGTTACTTTAGGTCCGTATTGTAAAACACCTTACACCACTAATTCGTTATTTAATGTGTCGGGCATGAGCTTTGGTGCGCTTTCAAAGCCTGCTGTGCGCGCTTTATCAAAAGGTGCTAAATTAGCGGGTTGCTGGATGAACACAGGTGAAGGGGGCTTAAGCCCTTACCACCTTGAAGGTGGCGCTGATCTGGTATTTCAAATTGGAACAGCTAAATATGGTGCCCGAGACGAGCATGGAAACTTAAGTACCGAAAAACTTAAAGAAATAGCAGCTCATGAGCAAGTCAAAATGTTCGAACTAAAAATGAGCCAAGGTGCTAAACCTGGCAAGGGTGGAATGCTCCCAGGGCGTAAAGTTAACGCCGAAATAGCTAAAATTAGAGGTATTCCAGAAGGGCAAGATTCGATTAGCCCAAATGGACACCCTGAAATTAAAAACCCAGCCGATATTCTCGATATGATAGCCACTGTACGTAATGCCACAGGAAAACCAACAGGCTTTAAAGCCGTTATTGGTGATTACACGTGGTTAGAAACGTTATTTGCAGAAATTAATCATCGTGGCATTGAGTCGGCACCTGATTTTATAACAATTGATAGTGCTGATGGTGGTACGGGGGCTGCGCCGCAGCCGCTTATGGATTCGGTGGGGTTACCACTTCGCGAAAGCTTGCCGCTTGTAGTTAATATGCTTGAAAAGCACGGCCTTAGAGAGCGCGTAAAAATTATTGCTTCGGGTAAATTAATCGTTCCATCAAAGGTTGCATGGGCATTAGCGCTCGGTGCTGATTTTGTTGTATCGGCTCGTGGTCATATGTTTGCACTGGGCTGTATTCAGGCAATGCAATGTAATAAAGATACTTGTCCTACAGGTATTACCACGCATAACAAAAATTTACAAAAAGGCCTTAATGTAGCTGATAAGGCGCAGCGCGTTGCTAACTATAATAAATACATTCATTATGGAGCCGGTTTAATTGCTCACTCATGCGGTGTAACAAGTGCACGTGAGTTGGCTCGTAAGCATGTGCGTATAGTGCAAGAAAGTGGGCTTTCAGAGCCGCTTGATAAAATTTATGAAAACTACAAGTAAGTTTTAACTAACTAGAAGGCGCTTATAGCTGTCTCTTATACACAAATCCCTGCTAAGAAATTAGCGGGGATTTTTTTGAACTAAATCTCAATGTCATGATCAGATCTTCAAATCTTGTTTGA